>JARBUQ010000502.1 GCA_029239545.1 Paenibacillus sp. | reverse complement strand
TTGCATGCCTATTCTCATTGACGCCTTCAAGAGCAAATATCCGAATATTGAAGTAAAGCTGCTTAGTCTCCCGGTTGTCAATTTCAGAGAATCCATGCAAGCCTCCATCGAGCTCGGACACGCTCCCCATCTTATGCTGGTGACAGACAGACAATATGATGAATTGCTGCAGCTTGCTTCTTTTGAAGAGCTGCAGGATCGCTTCAAGAATACTTTCAGCTCTATTTATCCGCGGCTTGTAGACGGTTTTCGCAGGGACGATAAAGTCAAGGCGATTCCTACCACCTTCTCTCCTGTTTACTTGGCCTACAATCCTGCACTATTCGAAGCCTACAACGTACCTAAGCCTGAGCCGGGCTGGACGGTCGAGGATTTCCTGTCTGCATTGGTCAAGCTTACCGTTGATTCCAATGAAGACGGCATTACGGACCAGTATGGCTTGCTGCTGTCATCCTCATCGAGCAGATGGCCAGTTATCGCTTTACAGAATGGCTACACCTTCGAGACTTCATCGAGTCGGGAAGCTCTGGTCAAAACTCTTTCTTTCCTTCACGATATTATTTATCGCAAACGGGCGGTCACTTTGTATCAAGGCTCGAAGGGCATCAATTCCAATGCATTCGTACTGGGAAAAGCAGCGATGGTGCTGACTACAACGATCGAGCTGGCCAGTTGGGAAGAAGACGAAGCGTTCAAACCACAGGTCGCCCCGCTGCCGTTCGGTCCTGAGAAAGCCTCCTTGCTCGTAGCTAATGGCTTCATGATCCCTACTCACTGTCCCGACATCGATCTGGCAGCCCAGTTCATAGAGATTGCATTGGATGCCGAGCTGCAAATTAGGTTAGCCGAGCAGACCGGCTTCCTCTCTAGTCTGACCGTAAACGATCAGGTCTGGGAACAAGATAATTTGCACTCCTGGAACTTATTCGGCAACGAAATCGTGAATTGCTTCTTTTTAGGTGATATGTTCGCCGATCCTATGATTATCGGTGAGATCGATTCCGAGATGGACATGTTCTGGGCAGGCCTCGAATCCTCTGAAGAATTCGCTGATCGGATGATTGCTATAATTACTGACAAATCATGAATAAGGTTGCTTTATAAAACCTGACTGGTAAGTTCAAAACAAAAGCCTCCAGACCTATCGGACTGGAGGCTTTTTGCTTATACTGGTAGGTCTTTAGATCTAATTTTGAATTTTTTTCGATATTTTTCCTCCTCAGCAATACCCAAGTAAAGGAGATTGGAAAATCATGTCGAATACGGTATAAATCGAAATGGGCAAAGACAAAACGACAAAGGTGGGCTTTTCATGAAAGAAAAGTTGACGCGTTGGCTATCCGGACTTTCCGGTAATGTGAACAAGGCCAAGCGGCAGTTATCGAGTACGGATCAACCGAGAGAAAAAGGTAAAATCAGACTGCAAAATCCGATTCGTTCCGTTGGCGTTATGTTGTTCTTGTTATTTTTTATCAGCATTGTCGCCATGGTAGTATTCGCAGGTGTTCTCTCAACAAACATTTCCAAAAGCATCATTACAGACAAGGTATCAACAGCTTCCGAGGAAACCATTATACAAGCATCTGACAAGCTGGACTACTTCCTCGAAAGCTTGGAGAACTCTACGGTTCAAATTATGTCCGACGATGTAATCGCTGAAAATCTGAACAAGTACAGGGACAAAACGCTTACTGCATATGACAAGCTGCAGGCAGGCTCAGCCGTCAATACCAGATTAAAGAATTATGTTATGTCCAATAGCAAGATCGCAGATGTAAATATCGTACCAATCGCAATCGATTCCGACTCTTATAAATCCAACACAAGCATGAAGGACAGTGTATACCAATCCGCTTGGCTGGAGGAAATCAAGAAAGGTGACGGAAAGGCCGTTTGGCTGCCTACGTTGAAAGCCGGTTATAGAGATTAAGGAATCCGCTCTCAAAGATATTCTGAGTGGGCTCTCTATTGGAGAAGGCAGTAAGATCGCGATTGTCAGCTCGACTAACAAAATTGTATGGGCAGACAATGCAGAATCTCTCGAAGCTGATTATGCTATCGATATCGCTGGCGATGTAGCAAAAATAAATAAGGAATCACACGGATTCGAGGATAAAATCGATAATAAAAACAACTTGATCGTCTATGATCTGGTTAACCGCGCCAACTGGTACTTGACCAGCAATGTCCCTGTCGAGGTGCTCGTTAAGGAAGCCGATAAAATTGCCAGTCTTACATGGAAATTAATTATTGCCGCTGCAATCGTAGCAAGTTTACTTGGTTTACTCGTCATGCGTATGATTGGAGCGCCTCTGGTTTCCATGCGCAACCTGATGATGCAAGGCGCTCGAGGCAATCTGGTTGTCCGCACTAATTTCAAGGGCCGCCGTGATGAGATCGGTCAATTGGGAGACAGCTTCAATCAGATGATGGATCAAATTACACACTTGGTTCGGCAAACGAATGAGTCGGCACGGGAAGTGTTGAACACGGCAACAGAATTGTCGGATGCCTCCAAGAAAACAGCCTTATCCGCTAAGGAAATTGCTGTAGCAACAGAGGAAATTGCATCTGGTGCTTCCAGTCTGGCAATGGAAGCGGAGCGCGGCAATGATCTTACAAGCAATATCAATATTAAAGTGAATCAAGTCGTTTCTGCCAATGAACAGATGGAAGCTTCCAGCACGGAAGTGAACACCGCAAGCAGACAAGGGATCGTGTACATGTCGGAGCTGATCACCAAAACGAATGCAACGGAAGAAATGACCCGTTCTATGGTAGACAAGGTTGAGAAGCTGCAAGAAAGCACACGCTCGATTCGCAAAATATTGGACGTTCTGAACTCAATGACCAAACAGACGAACATCCTGTCCTTGAACGCAACGATTGAAGCGGCCCGAGCAGGAGCGGCAGGCAAAGGCTTCATGGTCGTTGCGGATGAGATTCGCAAGCTGGCTGACCAATCCAAGCAATCGATCGATGTTGTTGCCCAGATTACAGATACGATTCAGCATGAGATTAAAGAGACGGTATCCGTCCTGTCTGAGGCGTACCCGCTATTCCAGGAGCAGATCTCTTCCGTAAAATATACGGATGAAATATTCAAGCAGGTTTCGGAACGGATGGGCGGATTCACCGTACAGCTCCGTGAAGTGACAGGCTCGGTTCAACAGTTGAAGGACTCGCAGCTCGTACTGTCCGATGCCATGAGCAACGTCAGTGCAGTTGCCGAAGAATCGTCTGCCACCTCTCAAGAGGTTGCCTCACTCAGCACCGAACAGCTTAGCATCAGCAGCAGCCTCGTTCGCTTGTCGGAGAAACTTGAAGAGCTATCCAATTCACTTAGGGAGTCACTTAGCAAATTTACAATCTAACTATACATAGTTGATTACACATAAAAGACCTGATCTGAATAACAGATCAGGTCTTTTATGTGTTCAGCCACTTCATCAGTTATAACTTCTTCCTTAACCCTTGAAGCTATGTACAGCAGCTCCGCTTACACCTGGTCGAATCCGGAACAGACCGCCTGACAATGGATACTGAGCCAATTGTTCGTCGTTTAACCCTGTTCTTGCGGTTGTGATGTACAATTCATCACGCTCAGGACCCGCGAACATGGCGGACGTAACCTGCAGTGCCGGAACGGCAACAACCCCAAGCTTGGTACCGGTAGTTGGGTTCCAACGGCTAAGTTCTGCCCCGCCCCACTGGGCAACCCATAACATGCCTTCGTCATCAATCGTCATCCCGTCCGGCACTCCCGATTCGTTATCGCCGAATTGCACGACGACTCTGCGTCCGGACAATTCACCGCTCTCAGCATCAAAGTCAAATGCCACTACCTGACGTGTCGGGGAGTCGATGTAATACATGGTGCCTCCGTCCACGCTCCAGGCAATCCCATTCGAGCAGCCAATTCCCGAGAGTGCTTCACGGACTGTCAAATCAGGCTGGATACAATAAAGTTTACCTTGCGCCGGCTTTCCGCTCATACTCATCGATCCGATCCATAACCTGCCTGCAGAGTCGCATTTGCCGTCATTGAAACGATTATCCGGCAAATCGCTTTCGATTCCATCGATCAGTGTTTCAACAACACCGGTCTCCGGATCAAATGAAGCGATTGCATGAGGGAAGCTGATGATGACTTTGCCATCCTTGCCCGGTACTACTACGGTTACAAATTGCTCGAATGCATATGTATTCTGTTCTTCCGTAACGGGATTGTAGCGGTGTACCTTCCCGTCGGTGATATTCACCCACCATAATACACCTGTACGCTCATCCCAGCATGGACCTTCACCAAGAGCATTCTGTACATCCAGTACCCATTCAGCTTTTAACTGTTGCATGTTATCGTTATCCTCCCAGAGAGGCCTGTTCGTTGCCAAGCCATATGCTCCATTGTACCATGTGTCAAAAACACCCGTAAACAGCAGAACGCGCTTTTATGCTGCAAACCAAAGCCGGTACACACTCGTCTGTCCGAGCTGTACCGGCTTCCTAATTTTCCTTATGATTATTCGGATATTGGGCAGCATGGGGTGTTACCCCTACCTGTTCATTCGTCCATGGTTGGCTTAACCCCTTAGAGCGTCTTACCGAATCCGGGAGGGTGATCCCCATTACCTTTTCCGCCATAGCTCTCTGATACTCGGTAATGGAATGAATATTATCTTTGAGATTAGCTGCTGTCTCTGAGGACTGCTCGGTAACATCCGCCAATGCTTCGATCATCCTGGCTAATGCCCGTTGGCTGCGGGCAAGCGATTGGAGCAGATCCAGCTTCACTTCATTCCGCTGTCGGATCCAGCTCATGTTATATCTCCGGAGTCACCCCCAAAAAAGCTGCCAAATCCCGTTCCATCCATCATCCCAGAGGCAGCTTCCTCCTGTTTGTTGAGAACGACTGTTAAATTTTTGGCTAGAGCATTCTCTAACTTGGTTAATCCATCAATCAGCTCTACAAACTGCTCGTGATAATCAAGCGGCAGCTTCAATTGATCCACATGATTATCATAGGTTTGATGATTGAGATGATTCAATATCCAATCTCTTGATTTGGCCGCTTCGTTCGCTTTAGCCTCCAGGATAATCGAGATATTATATTGCATACTGACGGAAGCATCCAATATTTGCATAAAATATTCCGACCGCTTCATACGCATTCCTTCTTCCTGTCCAAGCTCATAGATGATAAGTCACTCTTCTTCCTCATTGTTCGCCAACTCTTTAATCACGGTCTCCAAATTGTACGCTATCGCTTCCTCAAGATCGGCGATACTCCCCAAATAAGCCGTAACACTCTTCGCGATATCCATTGCGCCCTGCCCAACAATCTTCGCATCACCCAACCCCAAATTCTCATTGGGCATAGCGTTAATAATGTGAGAAATATTCATAATCGATTGCCGCTTCACTTCGAGTACACGGGCCATTTCAAAATGAGATCTTGCGATATGACCAATGATCATGGTGACCTGATTTTCCAACTCT
>JARBUQ010000035.1 GCA_029239545.1 Paenibacillus sp. | reverse complement strand
CTTGATTCATGTAATAGACTTTAAGGATTTAAGCAAAAAAGGGAAGCGCGCAATAAGAGGAGTAGAGCTTACGATCTTTGTTGTGATTGTGATTATTTCGTTTATCATCGCTGTGTTCACATTCCGTGGGATCGGGTATGAAGCCAAATTCCTTCAGGAAACGGTGAAGATTGATCAGGCCGGTGCGGAGGTTACTTCTCAGGAGACCGTAGATTATGTTCTGCCTCCGATCGTGAAGCCTTATAACAGCACTGTGGAGTCGATGGAGTCGTTCCTTGGAGTAGATCAGCCCTTATTAGAAGCTCCTTCATGGATGCACGGGGTTAACGCCGGACGGAAGCTGAATACGGTAATTTGGGCATTCCTGATCGGTGCTGTCTTGTATGGCTTGGCGAGATTAGTGCTGCGCAAACCGATCGGCGCTGCGATACAGCCGGCCATGAAAGGGATGGATGCTGAGGATCTGGATGAAATCAGCTACCGCGCTATTGCAATCGGATTCCCTGTTTTTACGCTCGGTGCGTTGATATTCGCCATGATCTGGGCGTCTGAGGCATGGGGGCGGTTCTGGGGCTGGGATCCTAAGGAAGTGTGGGCGCTCATCACCTGGTTGTTCTACACGGCCTATCTTCACTTCAGACTCTCGCGGGGCTGGCAAGGAACCAAATCTGCCTGGATGTCTGTAATCGGGTTTATCGTGGTTATGTTCACCCTCATAGGGGTAAATTTAATTATTGCCGGTCTTCACTCATACGCGGGTGTATAAGAAAGGATGGTCCTCAGATGACGGATAGAAAATCAAGCATATTAATCGTTGATGATGAAGAACGGATTCGTCGATTGCTAAGAATGTATTTGGAGAAGGAAGGCTTCATGATTCAAGAGGCAGAGGACGGAGAGACAGCGCTTAGCAAAGCGCTGGACAATGAATATGATCTCATATTGCTCGATCTTATGCTTCCGGGTATTGACGGCATAGAAGTATGCTCCCGACTGCGCCAAGTGAAGGCAACTCCTGTCATAATGCTCACGGCCAAAGGGGAAGAAACGAACAGAGTTCAAGGCTTTGAGGTTGGAGCCGATGATTATGTTGTGAAACCGTTCAGCCCTCGTGAAGTAATCTACAGGGTCAAGGCGATACTGCGCCGCTCTTCCGTAACGGCGTACTTGGCCAAAGATACGATTAATACTAGCAATAATATCGTTTTCTCGAACTTGTTGATTGAGCATGATGCTCATCGTGTAACTGCTGGAGGGCAAGAAGTCGCTCTAACCCCTAAGGAATATGAGCTGCTGCATTACTTGGCTTCCTCACCGGATAAAGTGTTCTCCAGAGAAGATTTGCTGAAGGATGTTTGGAACTATGAATTCTTCGGCGATCTGCGTACCGTGGATACCCATGTCAAGCGTCTTCGCGAGAAACTGAACAAAGTATCCTCGGATGCAGCATCGATGATCACGACGGTGTGGGGTGTAGGTTACAAGCTAGAGGTCCCGAAATAACGTGAAACTGTGGAGAAGTGTAGTTGGAAAGCTGTGGATGACCATCATCATTCTGGTAGCCGTTGTTCTTCTGATTAATGGGGTGTTCATGGGTCAATTCCTGAATACGAACTTTGCCAATTCCAAGGATCAGGAGGTCAGCATGCAGAAGCTGGCTTCCAAGGTTGCCCAGGATCTGAAGAGGCATAAGGAAGATACGAGCTATATGAGTGCCGTGAACGAGCTGCTTGCAGCTCAGGACGCGGCCTTGGTTGTTTTGGACGGCAAATTATCAGAGAGCTTCTCGGCTCCCATATCGGCAACGCTGCCTAAATTCAAAGCCTTAGATATCTTTAGCCAGGAACAGCTTGATAAAGTCGTACGAGGCGCCACAGAGAAGCGTATCTTCATAGATCCCAACAGCGGACTTCGGTTCCTTGCTGTGGCTGTTCCTCAGACAGCCGAGACAGTCGGTTCAACAGGCGGCCTCGTGATGATTTATCAAACGCAGATGACGCTTAATTATACACAGGCGTATTTCCAGAATTTGTTTATCATTGCTGCTGTAATCGGATTTCTTCTGACCACTTTGTTCGCGTTCTTCTTGTCGACCAAGATTACTCAACCGTTGATCCAGATGAAAAAGGCAGCTGACTTCATCACGATGGGGGAGTATCGGACCCGAGTGCCGGTTTCGTCAAGCGATGAAATTGGTGAGTTAGCCCAGACCTTCAATCATATGACTGGCAGACTGGAAGAAACGATTCATGCCTTAAATCACGAGAAGGAGCACCTGGCCAGCGTCTTGCGAAGCATGACGGATGCTGTGGTTACATTGGATGCAAGCGGCAGCGTCATCCTGACCAACCCTCAAGGGGAACGGCTCGTACGGGAATGGCATGATCTGGAGTGGTCGGATACGGATAGCTTCGACCCTGAGAAGCGACCCATCCCTGTTCCGTTGCAGCAGCTATTCGAATCTGTCGTGCAGGACAGCACGGAGATGACCTCGACGATTCATGTGCGCAACAGCGTGTATTCTGTTGTAATGGCGCCTCTGTACTCTGGGGAGAGCTTAAGAGGCACGGTAGCCGTTATGAGAGATGTCTCAGAGGAGTATCGTCTCGATAAGCTGCGCAAGGACTTTGTTGCTAATGTATCCCATGAGCTAAGAACGCCATTATCGATGCTGCAAGGATATAGTGAAGCACTGCTGGATGATATTGTTTCCACCCCTGAGGAGCGGCATGATGTAGCTCAAGTTATCCATGACGAGTCTTTAAGGATGGGAAGGCTGGTCCAGGATTTATTGGATCTTGCCCGCATGGAGGCAGGACATCTGGAGATGCATTATGGACCAGTGGAAATGAATGCATTAGTAATGCGCGTTCATCGCAAATTTTTGGCCTTATGCAGGGAGAAGGGGCTTAGCTTGCTCGTTCATTTCGATCCTGAGCAGATTGACCTTGCTAATGCCGATGAAGATCGGTTGGAGCAGGTATTGACCAATTTGCTTGACAATGCTATACGCCACTCCTCTGAAGGAGGAAAAGTGGAGATTCGCATAAACGCTTTGACCTTGAATGGCATACCATCCGTCAAGATGCAGGTTAGCGACCAGGGACAAGGCATTCCGAAGGAAGACCTTGCGTACATCTTCGAAAGATTCTACAAGGCGGATAAAGCAAGGACTAGAGGGAGCTCCGGTTCCGGAGGCACAGGTCTTGGACTTGCCATCGTCAAAAATATTGTTGAAGCACATCAAGGCATGATCGCTGCAGAGAGTGAAGTAGGTCACGGGACGACATTTTCCATCACAATTCCTAATCTTTCTGCATAAAACAAAAGGATTTTTCCGGGTAACTTAGCGGAAAAATCCTTTTGTTGTTGAGAAAACAGGACAAATCTTGTTAATCGTGGAACATCTGGCCGGATACGCTGTTTTACAACAAAATCTCGCGAACGCGCTTAAGCTCCGGCAGCTTGTCAAGCTCCTCCAGCACATGTTTCGGAGTTTGCTTATCGACGGTGAGCAGCATTACGGCAGAGCCACCGACATCCGTACGCCCCACCTGCATAGTAGCGATGTTGACATCGTTATTACCAAGCAGAGTACCGACCTTGCCAATAATACCTGGCTTGTCGTGATGCGAAACAAGCAGAATATTGCCAGTTGGCGCGATGTCGACTGGATAAGGACCGAAACGAACGATTCGTTCGCCGAAGCCAGTGAGCAGGGTACCCGAAAGCCATCTTTCCTCTTGTTTTGTTTTAAGAGTAATTGTCACCAGATTAGTAAATGTCTGAGAAGAAGTTGACTTCTCGATTACCACATTCACATCACGCTGCTTGGCCAGATGCGTAGCATTGACTATATTAACCTGCTCCTTGCCAAGATGGTGGGAGAGTACTCCCTTCAGTACGTAGCGAGTAAGTGGGTTGGTATCGAATTCGGCAAGATCGCCGCTGTAGCTGATCTTGATCTCCTGAACGGCACCCTCGGTAATTTGTGCCAGAGCATTACCCAGCTTCTCGCACAGGCTGAAGTAAGGCTGAATCTTGTTCAGTACTTCCGCCGGAACCGGAGGCATATTGACGGCGTTCTTGAATGGATTATCACGCAGGATGTTCAATACCTGCTCGGATACGTCGATGGCAACATTCTCCTGAGCCTCGATTGTAGAAGCGCCCAGATGTGGAGTTACGACAATCTTGGGATGTTTCAGGAACGGATGATCGGCACGCGGAGGTTCTTCCTCGAATACATCAAATGCGGCCCCAGCCACAATGCCTTCATCAATTGCTTCAACAAGTGCCAGCTCATCGATGATTCCGCCGCGTGCGCAGTTCACTATACGCATTCCGCGCTTCATCACCTCGAATTGTGCCTTGGATATCATATGACGCGTCTCAGGAGTCAATGGGGTATGCACTGTCATGAAGTCAGCATTGCGGATGATCTCTTCGACAGTGGCCAGTTTAATCCCCATCTTCGTTGCCCGATCCTCACTCATGAACGGATCATAACCCAGAATGGTCATGCCGAAGGCAATTGCGCGTTTGGCCACCTCGGTGCCGATACGGCCCAGCCCAAGCACCCCTAACGTCTTGTTGCGCAGCTCCACACCTACAAAGGACTTGCGGTCCCAAGTGCCTTCTACTGTCTTGCGGTAAGCCTGAGGGATATGTCGAGCCAGTGCCATCATCATGGCGAAAGTATGCTCGCAAGTTGTGATCGTGTTGCCGTCTGGAGCGTTGATTACGACGATTCCGCAAGTAGTGGCGGCTTCGAGGTCAATATTGTCCACGCCTACGCCTGCGCGCCCGATTACTTTCAAGTTCGTGCCGGCTTCCATGATCCGTTTGGTTACCTTGGTCTGGCTGCGAACCAGGAGCGCGTCATAATTCGCGATTATTGCAACAAGCTCGTCCTCGGTCAAGCCTGTCTGTTTGTCGACGAGTACGTCGGCGGCATCGGTCAACTGCTGCAGCCCGAGATCGCTGATTGGATCAGATACTAATACTTTGTACATGGTTAAATGCCTCCCTTATAGTGTATAGCATGGTTCTATTTAACTAATCTAAAACAAAAAAACTCCCGAACTCCATACGACGCTAGGACGTATAGAAGGGACGAGAGTTTGTGATCGCGGTGCCACCCTAATTTTGCCGAATACTTGCGTAAACAGCCTTAATGGTCAAAGAATTGACCATGAGAGATAACGGTCTCTGACCGACAACGTTTAATCCGTCCTTTGAGGACAAGGTTCACGAGTAGCTCGGGAGTGGAACGATCTAAAACTGCTTGCCGGTTCGCAGCAACCACCGGTTTTCTGAAAGCAGGCGCTTATTCGATTCTCCGTCGATGCAATGACTATGTTTGTCTGTTTCTTAATTTATCACGAGACTTAAGGGGTGTCAATCAATTAAAGACATATTAATGACAATGAAAACGATGCCGTGAGACAAAGAGTCAAATAATTGACACAATTACATCGTATATTAAAATTAAAGCCATGCAGCTAGCCGCATGGCTTTAATTTTAATATACGATTCAAATAAAGCAGAAACCTGTTCATCAATTATACGTATACTCATCCTAAGGAATTGATCTATTGGCTGACACAACAGGCTGAGTTAACCGAAGCTTGCTCAGCCTGTATCTTTCATGTTTTACTGTTGGGAGAAGAAGGGAAGCTGAGGCAAGGTTTCATTCGCGTAGTACTTTTGCTTGCTCTGAATGAAGTCTCCTTGTCGAATAGCATTTGTGCCGATCAGCGTGTCGATAATAGCGGGTATATCGTTAAAGTTCATCTTCTTGGCTTGCCCTGAGGCGATCAGCTCTTCAATTCTTAAAGTGATGTCTTGTGGGTAATACGAAGTGAACCATTTGCCATTCAGTACGATATTGGCTGCAGCATTGTTCTTGACGACCAGGCTCATCTGTGTCCAATCAGTAACTGATATTGGTGATTTGGTCAGAAGAGGCAGTCCTTTGATCTGTTGATCAACCGTTTCGTTCCACTTGGTCATGGCGGAGTAGTATTGCTGCTGTCCTTGCAGAGAGAACCGTTTGGCTTCAATCATGAAAGCATCCTTGTCGAGCTCGGACAATAACACACTTACATGCATCCCGTTGGCTTTGCTCTGGTATTTCTTTAGTGTATCTGAGAATAACTGCAAGCTCTTCATGTAATTTTGCTGGGCTTCTACCAATAAGGGAGAAGTAACTGGCATGGTTATGGTAGACGTTTCAGTTACCTTTTGCAGAGCGAGACGACTTAAGTCCTTCATAACATCGGCCGGGTCAATCGACGGGTTTCCCTGATCTAACTGCTTGATCTGCTCGAACCATTTTAGTTGAAATTCCCTATAGGGCGCGAGAATGCTATGATAGAAAGATACCAGATGCTGCTGGTCGTAAGCGCCGGGCTTCCGGGCAGCCTCTTCCTGATTTTTCATAATGACAGCATATTTGGCATCCGTCTTCTCTCTGCCAATCTTCACTCCATAGAAAAACGCTCCGGCAATGCAGACCAGCATGAATACAATTACTAGTGAAAACAAATAATCCGCTCGGTTGAGTCGCTTTTCCATTATTTAGCTCCTTGTCCAGTGTCGGTAATTAGTATAGGGGATATTTGGCGAAATGTGAACCGTGTAACCCAGGAGAAGCATGAAAAAAATAAATTTCAAAAACATCAAGTTTCGAATGGTTCAGCCTTCGGAATTGACAGACAGGCTGCTGCTGCTTAACTTATACATTACGCAAGTCCTCACCCTTATTGTCGGCATCTTGATCCTATTATTTCAGTCCCGAAACCCAATTCGTTTGTTAACTATGCCGGAGGGGTATGTTTTTATTTGGTGGGGATTAGGATTTGCCGCTGTTGTGCTGGTTGTTGACCTGCTAGTGTCGCGTATTGTTCCAGAGGATGTCACGGATGATGGCGGGATTAACCAGATGCTGTTCGGAAATAGGCCGATTTGGCATATTGCCCTGCTCTCGCTTATCGTAGCTATCTGTGAGGAGATGTTGTTCCGGGGCGCTATCCAGCATGCATTCGGTCCTTATTGGACCAGTATTTTATTCGCAGCCATTCATATTCGCTATTTACGCCATTGGGTTATGACAGGTCTTGTGTTTAGTATCAGCTATGGCCTCGGTTGGATCTATATTCAGACCAATACCCTATGGACACCGATACTGGCACATTTTATTATTGATTTTATTATGGGCTGTATTATTAGATACGGGAGGAAAGAAGGATGAACGGGGACGTCAAACACACAGTTTTAGGCTCGATGGAGCGTCCGGAACCTTTAATGTCAGAGGATGATCGTCGTTTGCCGCCAAGGAGGGTCATTCATCCTAATGATCCCTCCAAATGGAGCAGATGGTTTCATTTCAGCCTTGTACTTATGCTGCTTATCCTCATTGCCGGTATGGTGTTTTGGTACAAGCTATACATGGTATGAGTGTAAAATAGGACCCAAAAAAATCTGGCGAGAGCCAGATTTTTTTCTATTCAGGGGTTTCAATCGATTGAGGATCAACGAAAGCATATCCGCGCTTTTCTAACTGAGTAAGCAGATCATCCAGCGCTTCTGCAGTCCAGGGCAGCTCGTGCATAAGAATGTTGGAGCCGAAGTGAAGCTGTTCGAGTACACGGGTTATTACCGCCTGAGGGTTCTGATAGGGCTTCAGCCAATCCTCGGAGCCGTTGGACCATGTCATGAACAGCAGCTTTTGATCGGCAGCGAGCTTCTTGACTTCCTCCGTGCTTGATCCGAATGGAGGACGAAAAAATTTTGGCGCTTCACCGATGGTTTCTTTTACAAGCGTTTGAACATCGTTAATTTGCTGAGCTACTTTCTCGGGCTTCTCTAATTTCAAGTCAATATGATCCCAAGAGTGATTACCGATGCTCTGCCCTTTGCTGTGAATGAGCTTAAGAAGCTCTGGATTTTGTTCTACCCGGTATCCATTAACAAAAAATATGGCTTTTGCTTTATGCTTCTCCAGTGCGGCTAATAGCTTTGTATTAAGCTCCAGATCTTTTGGACCATCGTCGAAGGTCAGCAGCACCACCTTTTTGTTGTCGTTTGGATCAATGGGGACAACATCATAATTTTTGTTTAATTGATACAGTTTAGTTTTACTTGGGTTAATTGGCGGTTCGCTGGGAGAAGGTGAGGGAGCAGCTTGAACTGGCTCCTGAGTTGGGCTTAGAGAGGGCTTAGGTGTGGATGAAGCAATTGTATGGTGGAGTGAACTGGACGGCTCTAATGCACCGTCAACTGGCTCAGAAGCAGCAGAGCAAGCGGCACTAAGACAAACGGCCAAGCTGAATACTCCGATTTTTAGCAGTCTTTTGCGGAAGTTAGCCATAATTTCTCCTCTGATCAAGTTTGAATTAGTTGAGTAAGCCCTCATAAAGCTGATCCGACATACCGGTTGTCAAATGAACTAGTGGAGGACGGTGTTATATATTCTCATACCCAATAATGCGGCAGATGATGCAATCCTTCATGCTTAGTTTGGCATTTCCTATATTTTTCAGGGATGCATGGTCTTGCGGCGGAGAACTATATAGGATGAGTTCAATACCTAATGGAATGGAGGATACAGCATGAAAATGAGCACTTTCTTGTTTGGCGGACTTGTTGGCGCGGGTGCCGTTATTTATTGGAATCGCAGAGGAAAGCAGGCTGCTTTCTCAGCGGTGTCGAATCAAACAAGCAACATGATGAACAAAGTGATGGACAGAGGAAGCAGGACAGAACGGAATACGGAGCGGGCAGTTGAAAGAACAGCTTCCAACGGCAACCATAACAGCAACCAAGAGTCATCATTTGGAATGGATAAAGTAGCGGAAATCGTGAACAAGGATCCTGAGCTGAAGCGTCATGTGGATGAGATCGTTCAAAGCCAGCATCATTCCTCTCATAAAGAATCACCCGTTTTCACTCAATAATAACAATAGAAAATCCGGCTTCTCTGACCAAGAGAAACCGGATTTTTTTTGGCAACTTCTTGTATTTATTAAGCTTCTCTTACATAAATATGATCTTACTTCACAAAGAAGGAACTTTTTTTAGTGCATTGAGTATAAAAAAATGATATTGTAAATATACAAGCCTGATCTTTCGTTCACCATTCTTTCTACGAATTCATAATCTGTCAATATCAGATATGGAAAGGGAGGTCCTGTCATGAAGATCGAACGATTGAGCGTGGATAAGATAAGGATTTTCCTTACTTTTGACGACCTCAAGGAACGCGGCATTCAAAAGGAAGATATGTGGCGAGAAATTCCTAAGGTGCATGAGCTTTTCAGCGAAATGATGGAACAAGCCTATACAGAGCTTGGATTTGACGCTACTGGCCCATTGGCCGTTGAAGTATTTGCACTGCCTGCGCAAGGAATGGTTGTAATCGTTACGCGCGGCAAAGTGCACGTCGGATCAGATGGCGAAGTTCTTGATGAGGAAGAAGCCGATGATGTGTATGAAATGGAAGTAACGCTGGAACAAAGTGATCTAGTCTCGTTCGCCTTTCAAGACTTTGAACATTTGCTGCAGGCAGCCAAAGTAATTTCCGGTATTGGACTGGATATTGGGAGCTTGTATTCCTATAAGAACAAATGGATTCTGCACATGGATCCTTCGGAATTGGAAGAAGCTAAGTTCCATGCCTTGATTGCTATTCTGTCTGAATTCGGTGAAGCCACATCGGTTACACCTGCAGTTCTAATGGAATACGGCAAATCCATAATCGATGAATCGGCGATTCGAGTTCTGTGCCAGCATTTCAAATCGTGACAAATGTTTGCTCCTCCAATCGCTATGTTTGATTGAGCATCTCCAAAAACGATCCGTTTTTGAGGGTGCTTTTCGCATGTCTTCCTGATCAATTCTAGTCATCCTGCACATACGAGGAGGGAACCGAAGCATGGAGTGGTGGTCGATCATAGCGGCAGCTGTTGCACCAGGAATAGCGTTACTGGTCTATTTCTATCTGAAGGACTTATATGACGCTGAACCCATCTCTATGGTAGCACGCGTGTTTTTGTACGGTGTTCTGATCGTGTTTCCGACAATGGTGGTGCAGCGGGCTCTGGTGCTCGGCTTAGGGGAGAATAACCTGTTGTTTGCTTTTGGAATAACCGGATTCGTGGAAGAATTTATTAAGTGGTTTGTTTTATACTTCGCCATGCTCAAGCATACAGCCTTTGATGAGCCTTATGACGGAATCGTATACGCAGTAAGCATATCGATGGGCTTCGCCACGCTGGAGAATGTTATTTATGCTTTGTTCAATCCTTTCTCCTTGTCCGCTCTAATGTTCCGTGCACTATTGCCTGTTTCCGGACATGCTCTGTTCGGGGTTATGATGGGCTATTATATGGGCAAGGCCAAATTCGGCACCCCGTCGGAAAAGAACAAGTGGTTAATGGTGTCCTTGCTGCTTCCAGTGTTTTGGCACGGTCTGTTCGACTTCATACTCCTGCAAGTCACTAATTATTGGATATGGTTTATGGTTCCGCTAATGGTGTATTTGTGGTCGCGCAGCTTGTGGAAGGTACAACGGGCTAATGCCAGGTCCCCATTCAGACTGGTAAGACGCGAGGAAGAGATTAAAAGCTGAAGAATCGGTCCATAATGGATATATATTCCTTAAATTGGGGGGAGACCATGTTCGTTACAGATCGAGTCAAGGTGAGAATAAGATGCAGGAAATGCGGGGAAAAGTTCGTCCTGCGGGGCAGGCGTGAGAAGGACAAGATTGAAACAGGTTTTAAAATGTGCATTTGCAGCAATCGTGATGATTTCGAGATGGATCTCGAAGCATAGAGGAGGTTTTCCGTTATGGAGAACCTTCTTTTTTTGTGATTATGCATAATCCTTCTGCCTTAAACGAAAACTATTAGCAGTTTTGGTTGATGAAAGGGGCGAAAGGGATGTACAGAAGGTTAAGCGGCATCATGTTCCCGGTCGTAACATTACTGTTAGCGGGAGCTGTATTATGGGGTTATCAAGTGAACCAGGAAAAAAATTCAATATTGCTGAAAGCTGAAAACCAGTATCAGCGTGCATTTCACGATTTGTCTTTTCATGTGGATCAACTACAAAATGTTTTGGGGAGCTCACTGGCCATTAACTCTACTTCCCATGCTTCCCAGCGTAAGGGATTAGTGAACGTATGGCGGTTAACAAGTGAAGCTCGCAACGAAATCAATCAGCTGCCGCTCACGCTAATGCCATTTAACAAAACAGAAGAGTTTCTTAGCAATATGGCCAATTTCTCCTATCGTGTAGCTGTAAGGGATTTGACCAAGGAGCCGATGACGCCAGATGAGATGCAGTCACTCAGCGCATTGTTCGAGCGTTCCAAAGAAATCTCGACTGAGCTGCGAGATGTGCAATCCAAGGTAATTATGAACAATCTGCGCTGGATGGATGTTGAAGTTGCTCTTGCCACGGAAGAGAAGCAAATGGATAATACGATTATTGACGGCTTCCAGACGGTAGATAAGAAAGTTAGTGAATATGAAGACCTGAACTGGGGACCTTCCATGGTGGGGATATTCGAGAAGCGATCCTATCAAGCTTTGGCCGGTGCCGATACAACGGTTGACGAGGTCAAACAGAAGGCCGCCAAGTTCTTGGGCATTTCTGATCTGGCCAGCATTCAAGTAGTGGAGAATGGCAACGGGAATGAATACAGCTCCTTCAGCGTGACGGCCAAGAAGCCAGGCACCGAGGAAGAGATATCGATTGATTATGCCAAGAAAGGCGGAGGCATGATCTGGTTCATGATACCGAAGACCGTAAACGAGAAAAATATTGATCTCAATCAAACCAGAGAAGCGGCCCAGAAATTTCTTGATGCCAATGAATACTCCTCAATGGTTCCGATCAGTTATGATGAATACCAGAATGTAGCGAGTCTCACCTTTGCTGGGCAGCACGACAACATTATTCATTATCCAGAGAAGGTGTCAGTCATGGTAGCACTGGATAATGGCGAAATTGTAGGTCTTCAAGCATCGGACTACTTGTTCGAGCATAAGACCAGGGAAATCAAGAAACCTGACTTAACGATAGAGCAAGCAAGAAGCTCGCTGAATCCGGGCTTAATGGTTACGAATGAAGCAACTGCGCTAATCAAGAATGAGCTGGACAAGGAAGTGCTTTGTTATCAGTTCACCGGTACGATCAATGGAGTAGATTACCGAATCTTCCTTAACGCGGATACGGGCTCTGAAGAAAAGGTTGAGGTACTTAAAGCGGTTGATGCAGATGTTAGCGCGTAGCTGCTGAATATAGAGTGGAGGAGGAAGGGGCCGATGGCCTCTTCCTCTTTTAATTGCCACTGTTCCTAAATGAAAAGGACGTGGTATAATCAGGAATATTAAGGGTTCAGCAATTATATTTAAGGGAGGATCGGCTGTGCTTCCAAAAGTGAACAGCGTGCTTTATCTTCAAGTCAATTCGATTGATGAAGATGAGGCCAAGCAAGAATACAAAGCGAGAATCGCAGATGTGAATCCGAATTACATCTCAATGGAAGTACCAATCCATACGAAGACTGGCAAGCTTAAGAGGCTTTACGCGGGTGATCAAATATCCGCTTATTTTATAACTGAAGGCGGTGTGAAGAATTATTTCAACACCGTAATTCTCGGCTTCAAAGAGGAAATTTTAAGGCTTGTACTAATTAAGCCGCCTGAAGCGGCACAGATTACGCAAGTTCAACGTCGTAACTTCTTGCGTGTGCCGGGTGAGCTGGAGTTAGCTGTGAAATTGTCAGAGCAGATGCAGTTTCTGGCAACTACGGAGGATGTAGGCGGTGGCGGCATTTCATTTTTTTGCGATGGACGTATTCCTCTCGCGAAGCATGACAGTCTCAACTGCTGGCTGCTGACGCCTTACAAAAGCGGTCAAGTGGATCACGCTAATTTCAAAGGTGAAGTTGTGCGAACGAAGCTGCTAGAGACCGGCAAACAGATCGTTATGTTATCCTTTACAGAAATACAGGATGTGGAGCGTCAAAAAATTATTCGGTACTGCTTCGAGAGGCAGTTGGATTTCCGCAAACGGTAATGAATAGGGCATAATCGGCCTGGGCACACTTAAATGGAATCAACTTCCAGGCAGGTGGGCTGCAGACATGAGCACAAGATATTCGAATGTTTCAGGGATGGATGAAGGAACACACGAGCATGCGGAGTGGAATGGATGGAACGAGCCTGATGAAGACGATACTGCATATGATGAGCTGTTCATTCGCTGGTCCGACAGATGGGAACGTATCATCCGGATTGCCGTGATCGTCTTTTTGGCAATTTTGCTGCTTACACAAGCCTTGCTTCAGTGGCCTTTGTTTCGCAAGTCGGTCGTTAAGGTCGAACAGTTGGAGGGTGAGCCTTACAAGTACACTTCTGACTCCGGGATTAGTCCTTAGCTTTGCCACAAGCAGGTTTTCATGATATCATTTCTAAGCAGGCTTGCCCTGCTTTTTTGATGCCGTGAAGCTGATGTATCTTATGGGCATTTGCTTTGAAGCTATCAAGCGCATGCTCAAGTTGTAAAATCAACATCGCCAATGTTTAAGGAGGAAATGAAGCTTGAACAAGTTTAATATCGCCATCGATGGCCCTGCCAGCGCAGGGAAGAGCACCGCTGCTCGCTTCGTTGCCCAGCAATTGGGCTTTGTGTATGTCGACACAGGAGCCATGTACAGGGCGGTGACCTGGAAAGCATTATCAAAGGGGATTGGCGCTGAGCAGGCGGATGAAGTCGTCCGGATGGCGCACGCCATGAAGCTTGATCTGCTGCCAGGCGATAATGGACAAGTCGTGCTTGTGGACGGCCTAGATGTCACGGGGGAGATCCGTAATGCTCAAGTTACGGCTAATGTATCGGCAATCTCCCAGATTCCCGAAATCCGTGAGCTCCTTGTTCATATGCAGCAGCAGATGGCGCTAGCCAAAGGCGTTGTTATGGATGGGCGTGATATTGGAACGCATGTTCTTCCGAATGCAGAGGTCAAGATTTATTTGACCGCAAGTGTGAAAGAGCGAGCTGCGCGCCGTTATGAAGAAGTCAAGCTGAAGCAGCCTGAGCTGACCTTGGAACAATTGGAGCATGATATTTCCGAGCGTGACCGGATGGATCAGGAGCGGGAGGTATCCCCTCTAAGACGGGCTAAGGATGCAATTCTGCTGGATGCCACTGAACTCAACATTCATCAGGTATGCGAGCGCATACTGGAAATTTCACAAGCTTCCGCTGGGAAAGGGGCATAGTCCGAATGCTTTATATTTGGTTCAGGCAATTATTCCGAATATTGTTCGGCTTGTTTTTCCGTCTGGAAGCACACGGTAAGGAGAATGTACCTGCTTCCGGAGCGGTTGTGCTGTGCTCCAATCATATCAGTCTGATGGATCCTCCTCTTGTAGGAACGCCGTTGAAGCGCAAGGTGCATTACATGGCCAAGGAGGAGCTGTTCCGCGTCCCTGTTCTAGGTTGGTTGATCACTCAATTCGGTGCTTTCCCGGTCAAACGCGGAGGTGTGAGCAAGGAATCGATTCGTCTGGCCATACAACTGCTGAAGGATCAGAATATGCTTGGTGTTTTCCCAGAAGGAACACGCAGCAACTCAGGTGGAATGGGCAAAAAGGGTGCAGCAAGCTTGGCTTTCAAAGCAAATGCGACGGTTATTCCGGTGGCGATTGTAGGGTCCTATAAATGGTTCCGCAAAATGCATATATATTATGGTCCGCCAGTTGATCTCGATGCCTTCAAGGAGAATCCTTCTTCAGAGTCCTTAGAGCTTGCGACTGAGCGGATTATGGAAGAAATTAGGGGTATGATAGCACGTTACAGCAAGAAGTGAATCCCGGTTTGCAGGCAATTGTTACGAATCGAACATTGATTCAAGCGTATGGAAATGGTATCTTGGAATTATACTAACTAATATGGCTATGGATGATCAGAGGTTCAAGAGACTCAAGCGGTTCAAGAGACTCAAGAGGTACAGGAAACACCGGAATTGCAAGAGGTACAAGAAGTTCAAGAGGCTGCGGACAATGCAGCTCCTGATTTCGCTAATGTAACAGCAGTTAAGAAGGGTGACGTAGTCAAAGGGACAATTCTTAAGATAGAAGACGATCAAGCGATCGTTGATATCGGTTATAAATATGATGGCGTCATCCCGGTTAAGGAATTATCTTCCATTCAATTGGACAATGCAGGTGCTGCGGTTCAAGTTGGACAAGAAGTGGAATTGAAGGTTCTTGAGTTGAACGATCATAAGGAGCGGTTAGTCCTATCCAAGCGTGTCGTTGATAGCGAGAAAGCATGGGAAGAGCTCCAGGCTAAGCTCGAAAGCGGAGAAATCCTGGAAGCCGAAGTGGCTGAAGTCGTTAAGGGTGGATTGGTTGTAGATGTAGGTGTGAGAGGTTTTATTCCAGCCTCTATGGTCGAGCGCCATTTCGTAGAAGATTTCGCTGATTACAAGGGTCGCACTTTGAAGCTGAAGGTAAAAGAAATTGATCGCGAGAAGAACAAAGTGGTTCTGTCACAAAAAGACGTTCTGGACCAGGAATTCGAAGCGAACAAACAGCAAATTATGGCTAATCTGTCCGTGGGCCAACAACTTGACGGCACCGTACAACGGTTAACTCAATTCGGCGCATTCGTTGATATTGGCGGTGTTGACGGACTCGTTCATATCTCCGAGATGGCTTGGCACCATGTAACTAAGCCTTCCGAGGTCGTAAATGAAGGCGACAAGGTGACGGTTCAGGTGTTGAAAGTTGACACAGCCAATGACCGCATCAGCCTTAGTATCCGTGCTGCACAACCAGGTCCTTGGCAGGCAGCGGCTGGACAATTCGAAGCTAACCAAATCGTAACAGGTACGGTTAAACGTCTTGTTGCATTCGGCGCGTTCGTAGAAGTTGCTCCAGGTGTAGAAGGACTTGTTCATATTTCCCAAATTGCTCACCGTCATATTGCAACGCCTCATGAAGTGCTCAAAGAAGGTCAAGAGGTGCAAGTGAAGGTATTGGAATTCAATGCAGACGAGAAACGTGTTAGCTTGAGCATCAAGGAAACTGAAGAGGCTCCAGCACAAGCTCCTCGTCCGGAGAAGCGTTCTGAGAAAACTCCACAGATTCAGAATGATAACGTATCGTTGTCGAACCAATCCATGAGTACTACGCTTGGTGAATTGTTCGGGGACAAATTAAGCAAATTCAAATAATAGCATTAAGCTTGTAGTGACGGGGTCGATCGTAAAGCAGTTATACTGCTTACGGTCGACCCTGTCTTTTTCTTGCCAAGTGACTAAAACGAAGGAGAACCAGCAATACTAGGCAGAGCAGGAATGTGCAGGTGATGAATAATGACTCCATGTTATTTAAGTATGATTCTATTGTGCTTGACCTTTATTTTATTAGCAAGCGGATGGAAGAATGAGCTATTGCCAGGGATATCAGACCGCAGTCTGTTAGTATTCACAGCAAGCTGGATTATTTTAAGCCAAATTCAAATCAATCTTCCGAGTCCAACTATAACGGATGTGAACTTGGTAGTTCTGCTTCTTGTATGGCTGGTAGTCCAAAATATATGGGCAAGTTCAACTTGGTTAGCTGCGTTCCATTTCATTTCCATTGGACTGTTCCAGGCGGCCTTGTTTTATTTGTTATGTTATTTTGCACAAGCGGATCCTATGTTCTTTCCTTATCACTCTCCGGCGGTCGCCGCTGTTTTCCTTGGACTTGTAACTGCACTTCTCACTCGTAATGCCTTTGAACAGGTGGGAGTCGTGACATTTGCGCTGCTAGTCGGAACAGGTTTATATGCGGTTGTAATGAATAAGGGGCATTCTTCATACAGCCTCCTGTTCGGCGGGCGTCTTTTCCAGGACCAGTGGTGGGCTGCAGTAGCTTCAGTTCGGCTCGCATCCCTATGTATCCACACCGTCTGGGCTTTCGGTTCGGGGGCAGTCAAAAGCTGGAGTACGCGGAATGAGGTGAAAAAAGGCGGGAGAGAGGAGTGAGCTTGAGATGATCCAGATGCTCTACGCAGAGCGATATACAGTCGGCATCGTGATAGGAGTGTTGTTCGGGCTCATAACACGTATTACCCTGCTTCAAACAGATTATAGACAATATCCGACATATCCTCATGGTCGTATCATTCATCTTTCTCTCGGGTTTATCGCTGCCGGACTTGGAGCTGTAGCAGTACCCTCCCTGTTCGACAAGAACTATACAGCCATTACCTTCTTATCGTTAGCCGCTCAGCAATTCCGCGATGTCCGTAATATGGAGCGGAATACACTAAGCAAGGTAGATGAGATGGAGCTTGTTCCGAGGGGAAGCACCTATATAGAAGGGACGGCTATGGTTTTTGAAGGGAGAAACTACATGGTGATTTTTTCTTCCTTCTTGTCATCGTTATTCACGATTCTTTTCGGTTGGATGTGGGGCGTGGTGGCTGGAGTTATTGCTACATGGATTGCTATGATTTTCAAATCCGGCAAGTCGATCTCAACCGCTGCCAGCGTGGAAATAGCGGAGGTTAAGCTGGATGGTCCCGGCCTGTATGTTGGGGATATTTATATGATGAACGTAGGGCTCGAGCAGAATCGTGCTCTAATCTCTAAGCATGGTATGGGACTTATATTAACCCCTCGCAACCGCAATTGCAGGATCACATTATCCAACCTGGGTCAGCGGCAAGCGATGCTGCACGATTTGTCTACGATTCTGGGCGTGTATCGAGATTCGGGTGAGCCTGCCTTGGTTCCCTTAGGCAAGCTGGATATGAATGACGGCCGCTTGGCGCTGCTTATTCTCCCGCAAGAGCGGGATCCACAACTGGCCAAGCTGGTGCTGGAACGAGTGCCTCTGCTTGAAAGTGCAGTCCGGATGCCGTCAGAAGCCAAAGCCAAAATCGGAAAGGTGGACTCCTGATGAACAGCGGGATTATGGCTATCGTCACGTTACATCCGGAGCAAGTGTCAGGGGGAGCCCCGATTTTTGTTGTTGCCAGTCAAGAGGAGCAGCAGCAGGTAGCCTTCCTGCTTGAGAAAATTTTGGACGGGTCTGCACATGATTTGCAAAACGGCAATTTAATCATTGTCAAGCATCATTAAAGTGTGCGTAACTAAGCGTCAATCTGGTCTGGTAGGGAACAATGACTTGAAAAGGATTAGCCAATTGTCCTGATTTTTGCTATGATGTTAAGCGGTGAGAAATCGAAAGTATGGGAGTTGAGCGTCAAATGGCAAGACCTATCGTCGCCATTGTGGGCCGCCCGAATGTTGG
>JARBUQ010000034.1 GCA_029239545.1 Paenibacillus sp. | reverse complement strand
TAAAATGTGAAATTTGGTTTTCGGATATGTCATATTAACTTTTATTCTACGAAATTCAATTCGTAATTACCGTAATAAGATCGTTTTAATCTTCAGTTCCTTTAAATCCATGGCTAAATCATCTCCAAACAGTGATATCACCTTAATTATAGAACATTAGTTCGTATATATCAAATATCAACAACAAAGTTTAACATAACCAAACATATTAAGAAGAAGAGCCAGTAGCTCCTGAATAACCGGGAGGCTGGCTCTTACACTTGGATATGTATTCGCTTCGAATCGGTACCGCTGCACTATGCCAGCTTTGAAACGATTTCCGCTTTGAATTGCTCGAGAGCAGAATCAGTATCAATGGTATACCCGCATTCCAACCCCACATAACCATCAAAGCCTGTTTGCTTAATGGCATTAAGGATGTTCAAATAGTTTAATTCTCCTGTCCCCGGTTGTTTTCTGCCAGGATTGTCAGCGATATGATAATGATTAATGCGGTCTCGATAACCCGTTGCATTGCGGATAACATTGCCTTCTGTAACCTGCTGATGATACACATCAAATACAAGCCGCACATGAGGACTGTCAACTTCGTCAATAATGCGAACCGCTTCCTCTGATGACTGCAAGAAATGACCGGCATGATCTACAAGTCCATTCAACGGCTCGACCTCTAGTACGACACCTGCTTGCTCACACAGCGGTGCACATCGCTTCAGGGTTTCAACCATCACACGAATTTGTTCCTCTCTCGCAAGTCCAGGGATAACAGCACCAGTCTGTGTGATGACCGATTTTGTCCCTAGCTTCCTGCAAGCTTCCAGTGTTTCCGCCAGTCCTGTCATATAAGCCTCTCGCTTGGCCTCATCCACAAGGTTGAACTCTCTGGTGCAAGTGGCAATAATGCCTGCTCCGATCCGTTCCTGCTCCTTGCTCACAAGTTCCAAGTCCAGATTCCACCAAGCATAATATTCCAACCCATGGAAGCCGTGCTCCTTCACCTTCTCCAGATGATACGAAACATCGTGTCCCTTATAGGCTCCAATGCAAATCGAATACTTCAATTGGTGATTCCCCTCCCCTTGTATGAAATAATCCGATTAGAATGCCCAGTTTCCGTTTCGGAAGATAGGTTCCCGAGTGCCATCAGCCGTTATTCCGTCAATATTCATCTCAGCAGAGCCCACCATGAAATCAACGTGAGTAAGACTTGTATTCACACCTGCTTTAATCAGCTCGTCCTTGGACATGTCTGTACCGCCTTGGATATTAGTTGGATAAGCTTGACCCAGCGCCAGGTGGTTTGAAGCATTCTCGTCAAAAAGAGTGTTGAAGAAAATGAGATTGGAGTCCGATATAGGCGAATGAAACGGAACGAGGGCCACTTCACCTAACCGGCGAGCGCCGTCATCAGTATCCAGAAGATGCTGTAGAGTTTCTCCTCCTTGTTCGGCAGACATATCAACTACCTTTCCTTTCTCAAAAGTCAGGGTGAAGTTGTTGATAACCGTCCCTCCATAATTCAATGGCTTCGTGCTGCGTACATACCCGTTCACGCCATCCTTGTGAGGCATAGTGAACACTTCCTCGGTTGGCATGTTAGGATTGAAAGGAACGTCGTCCTGCGCTTCCTTCGACCCGCCAAGCCACACGTGGTTATCAGGAAGATCGATGGACAGATCGGTTCCAGGAGCTGTATAAACAAGCGTGCGGTATTGTTTGGTGTTCAGCAGATCAACCTTCTGATGCAAATGATTATTGTGGTCAATCCAAGCTTGTATAGGATCTTCAGTATTCACTCGAGTAGCTTCGAATATAAAGCTCCATAGCTTGTCGACCGCCTCTCCAACAGGCAGATCCGGGAATACCTTCGCTGCCCACTCTTCATTCGCCACGCTGATTATGGACCATCTTGCTTTGAAGCTCATCAGATTGCTCCGGTATTTTTGTGTAGCTGTTGCCTGAGTTTTGGTCGCTGTAGCCACTCGCTTGGGATCAATATGCTTCAACAGGTCCGGGTTAGGAGACAGGATAGAGAGGAATGCTGCACCTCCAATGCTTAACTCCTCAAGTCCTTGAGCTTTCCACATCGGGAATTCTGTAAAAGCCTCGTCTGGTGCCATCTTATACTTCAGGCTTGTTAATTGATCATCGTTCCATTCTACAAGAACGTTTTTAGCGCCTATCTCATAGGCTTCAGCAGCTATCTTGCGTACAAGCTCTGCTGCTTGAATCGGTGCATTCACGAATAAAGTTTGACCTTGCTGCAAATTAACCCCGACTCGTACGGCAAGCTTAGCGTACTTACTCAAGCTGTTATCCCAATTGCTCATTTTTGATTCCTCCCATATCCGAAATAGGTTCTTGCACTCGCAAAAAGCATAGTCGAAACCACAGCACTTGTAAAGGGAGCAGTCGACTCTTAAACGTTCTTGCCCATAGGCTTCCCATTTGATTGGTAACCTATCAAATATAGAAGAAGCTGCCGAAAACTCTTCGGCAGCTCCTGGTAAGGCATAAGATCTCTCCAGTTATTACTGTTTGTTGAAAGTATCGGTTAACACAGGAACGATCTGAGATTTACGTGAAACAACACCTTTAAGCACGACTCTGTTGTTCGACAAGGATTCATTGTAGGCTTGCTCTACTACGTTCGCTGAGCGGCCAAGCGCGACACCGATCGAATCGTTATTCAGAATATCCGTTACAACGAATAAGAACAGATCCAAGTTCTTCTCCGCTATGATCCCATTAAGCGCCGCTTCCAATTCATCCTGACGAGACAAGATGTCATTCGTATCCACTGCGTTTACTTGGGCGATTTCTACTTTGTAGCTGCCCATCTGGAATTCCTTAGCATCAAGGGAGATCAATTGCGGGATTGATTTGTCGAGAAGGTTAGCGCCGGCTTTGAGCATATCAAGACCATAGCTATCCAGATCCACGCCAGCTATGCCAGCTAGTTCACGGGCAGCCGCTACATCTTCTGCCGTGCAGGTTGGGGATTTCAACAAAAGGGTGTCGGAAATAATCGCAGATACCATTAATCCAGCAATGGCTGGTTCGATTGCAACATTATTTTCCTTATACAATTTATTAAGAATCGTCGCTGTGCACCCTACCGGTTCTGCCCGGTAATAAAGCGGATGGCTAGTTTCGAAATTGGCAATTCTGTGGTGGTCAATGACTTCGGTTACACGAACTTGATCGATATCGCTCACGCTTTGTTGACGCTCGTTGTGATCGACAAGAATAACATTCTTGACTTCATTGGCAACCGTCTCCACCAAACGCGGCTCCGTCACTTTAAAGTGGTCCAGAACGAATGCAGTTTCTCCGCTGATTGTCCCCAGTCGAACAGCTTCTGCATGGATACCTAGCTTGGTCTTCAAATCTGCGTATGCAACAGCGGAACAGATTGTGTCTGTATCGGGGTTTTTATGCCCAAAAATAAGTACTTTATCCATCCTAATTTCTCCTTATTCGTTCTATAGTCGTACGTCAATATAGATTATATCGTTAAAAGCACCTTATTCCAATCCCTTTACATAGAATAATTTATGAACAAGTTGCGAACGTTGTGATGGGATAAGGGAAGTCGCTCCACTTTCAGTCCTTCATGCCCCATACCATTCTGCTTGTGCCTTGAACATCGCAGCGTACTGTTTGCCATCGAGCAACAATTGGTCATGCTTGCCTTGTTCTACTATTCTTCCATTCCTCATTACAACTATTCTATCTGCAAAGCGGGCCCAGCCAAGTCTATGGGATACGAATAAAACCGTGCGTCCAACAGCAAGCTCCCGGAATGAGCGGTATAGCTCAGACTCATGCTGCGGATCGATGGCCGCAGTTGGTTCATCGAGCACGATTAATTGTGTATCGCGAATTGCAGCTCGCGCAAGAGCCAGTCTCTGCCATTGTCCGCCGCTGAGCTCTCTGCCGCCCTCAGACAACATCCCGATCGCCGAGTCCAATCCACCCAACAAGCTCAAAAGCTGTTCAGCACCTGCTTGACGAAGCGCTCGAACAATGTCTTCCTCCGATATCGATTCATCGGGCTTTGCAAAGGCAACATTGTCACGTAAAGTCGTGTGAAAGCGAAAGAAGTCTTGGAATACTGCTGACATGGATTCGCGAAGCAGCTTGGGATTCAAGTTCGTGTAATCCACGCCGTCCCATGTTATCGTCCCATCAGTTGGTTGATACAACCCAAGAATAAGACGTACAAGCGTAGATTTTCCAGCTCCATTCTCTCCCACTAATGCAACGACTTCCCCAGGTTCCAGCACTAATTGTATATCGCGCAGGTAAGGTTCAGCTGCTGCTTTGTATGAATAGGTCACATTACTGAGTTCAATTCTCCCACGCGGACCTGGAGTGAGAGCAGTCGTTCCTGCTTGCTCAGGCTTGTCTGGCACCTCTTGCAAAAAAACGATCAAATCCATCAGCTTGCTGCTCTGAATATATATCTTGCCAAGCGGAAATGACAGTGTTGCGCTAAGCCTATTAGCTTGCCACATTGCCTGAAAAACAATTACGATCATTCCCGTACTGACTGTGCCTGATCTCATCTGCAGAAGCATGGCAATAATTGCAACCACAAGACATGTAATTTGAATAAGAGAAACGATTACTCCGCGTCGAATCTCTCTTCGATTCGCGTTCATCCTCTGAGAGAGGGAATGCTGCATCTCCGCACCCCACTTGTCTATCAATGCCTCATTGGAGCCGGATACTCTCATATCCCTGACGGTTTCTGATTGGGTCATCATCTGCTGCAAATAATCAGATAACCTTCCGGATCTTGTCAGATCGCGATTCAGGCGACGCTTGACAGTATCTGATTCCAATCGAATGAAGAGCGAGATTCCAAATGTGAATGCCATGATGATTCCCACTAACGGATAGGCAAGCAGCCCGATCAAGAGGAGACCCACGATTTCGAAGAGCAGCCGTATTACAACGAATAATTGCTTCAGCCCTTCCGTCAGCTCGGAGCCAGCTGCTGCTTCAGCCCTTTGAAGCCGGTCATAGTAATCCTCTTGATCCATCCTTTCTAAAGGAACATGTATTGCCCTCTGATGGACCTCTCCTTGGATGAACATGGAGGCTCTATTACGAAACCTCTCATCAGAAATATTCTGAACCGTCGATAACACTTTACTGATTAATGAAACACCAATAAAAATGGCTAAAGGTATCGTTAAGGCCATAAGCCTCGCTGCTCCATTGCTGTTCCCCTCTTCACTTAACCCCGTTATGGCTCGATCAATTAAATCTCTTTGCGCTCCGAAGCCGGGGATGATCAACAAACCAATGAGGAGAGGCAATCCGATCCAGAGCAAAGATAATACAGGCATAAGGCGAATCAATCGCGAGACTAACTTGTGGACATTACGGATCTTGGTAAGTATAGCGCGTTTATTCTTATGCATCATTGGTACCATTCGGCTTGCATCCTGAACATGGTGCCGTACTCTCCGTTTAATTGCATAAGCTCATCATGAGTACCTTGCTCAATCAAACAGCCATCCTTCATCACGAAAATAAGATCAGCTAGTCTGGCGGCTCCCAGACGATGAGTCACCAGTAATGCCGACCGGCCTTCTGTAACCTTCAGGAACAGCTCGAACGCCTCTTTCTCTGCTTGCGGATCCAGAGCAGCTGTAGGCTCATCGAAAAATACGAATGCTGCATCCCGAACAATAGCTCTTGCTGTAACAATCTTCTGCCATTCTCCACCAGAGGGCTCCGGGCCTCCAAAGACGGCACCAAGCTGCAAATCTAAATCTCGGAGCTTCTTACCGATCCCGGATAAGATAAGCGACTTGTGCAGAGCGTTATCATCCGTGAAGGCTGTGTACTTTCCCAATGCTACATTTTCTCGGACAGTTAAATAAAGTGGGGCAAAATCCTGGAACACGGCAGACATTTGATTTCGAACAGAAGTACCCCCAACCTTGTTGCCCAACCCGTCAATCCAGTGAATTTCACCTTTATTCGGTTTATACAGCAGAGTTAACAGCTTGACCAGCGTTGATTTGCCGGATCCGTTCTCGCCTACTACCGCAGCCCTGCAGCCGATAGGGATAGTCAGATTAATTCCGCGTAGAGCTTCATGAGCAGTACCTGTGTAAGTGAAGCTTAAGTCCTTTACTTCGAGCATAAAACCACCTTCTGTATGTATAGACGCTTCTGATGATTGCTCAACGGTTTGTCGTCAATGTCAGGAACAACATAGCATAAGAACCAGCAGACAGCCCCTCCTTTCCAGGCAGCAGCACCAGCAAGGCCAGAATAATCCCACTGAACAGAGCAGCTAATAATTGAGGTCCCATAAGAAGCAGCTCTGATGCTCTAATAACATTCTGTCTTATGCTCGATTGTGTTTCATACAGGGCGACCCAACGTTCCGTAAGCAGGCGGCCTAATCCGAATAATCTCACTTCCTTGGCTGTCTCCCGTTTCGTGATCAGTTCAGCATAATGCTTAAGCAGCCTTGTACTCGGGGTTTGATCCCGCTTAACTTGTTCTATTTGCTTGGAAGTTCTCAGGGAGGCATATAAGAGCACGCATAATGTCAAAATAACTCCAACGACTGGTATCCATTGATCATATACAAGCAGGATTGCCATTAACACAACGATTTGCAGCGCCATTTGAAGTAAATGTATTCCTGTGTTGTAACAGCCATAGAGGGAAATCTGCAGCGCTTTTAAACGGAGATCCTTAACTTTCGGAGATTCAATTAAGGCAAGGGGCAATCGACAGTTTTTTCTTAAAATCAACCTTCGTTCTTCAAGTGTTCCAATCTCGCTCAAACGAGTCATAGCCAGTGGCATGGGCAGGCCAATCACAATATTGTTCATTATCATCACTATTGCTAACCAAATAACCATTTCGACTATTGGTCGAAACGATACCGATGCGGACCACTGCTGAATCCGATCAATTAATAGCTGTATCACACCTAACTCTAGCGGAATAATAGGAACACTTAGAACAACCATAACAAGCAGCACTATAACGGGTTTTCTCTCTACCCGATACAGTGTTAAACCAGTGTCAATAACACATTTTATCATTGTTTTAATATACCGCCTGGCGTATTAATGGAGTTATGGCTATGAATAATCCCGGTCCCCTCCTCGAAGTGATTTTCCAAGTATATAGACCTTTTTATTGAGAGACAACGGAGAAATTAATTACAACAGAATTATCATCCTCCACGGCGCACAAAAGCCCCCGAGACCACTGATTAGTGGCTGGGGGCTTTGCTAATGGCTTGTTGATGCGCAAGCGATATTATTTGAATGCATTCAACTTTTTGTCAGCTGGAAGCACTCCATTGATTTGATCTACGTAACCTTGGAAAATCTTTTGACCGCTGTACTTGGTCATAAGCTCTTCACGATATTTCGGCCAGTTAGCTCCGCTCTTATCGTCGAACAATGCTACAGCTTGAAGACGGGCCATTTCCTTACGGTAGTCGCCAATATTCATCCCTTGTGGCGGAGCAAGTGTTACAGGCTCACCAGCATGTTTCGGAATCGCTTCTACAAATTTAAGAACAGCACGGTCACGATCAGTCATTCTTGGATCGATAATTTCCAGCTTCAACGTTGACGGCTCATCCAAGTTCGTGAAGAACTTATAGATGCTCAACCAGTCGCCGCTCTTAGCAATATCAGCGTCATAAGCAGCTGGGTCTAAAGTAATTTTGCTGCCTTCTTTCTTATAGTGCTTGCCTTCTTGACCATAGTGAGTCATCAGGTAGCCTTCTTCACTTGCCAACCAGTCAAGAATTTCGATCGAACGTTTGACTTTCTCCGGGCTTTTCTCAGCTACGGTTTTGGCGAACAGGAATGGAGCGGCTCCACCTGCAGTACCTTGCTTCCAGCCGTATGGTTGATTGCTGAATGGGAATATCGGCTGCCAGTCGGCCTTAGGATCGATCAGCTTGGCTTTTGCTTGCAAGCTGGTAGGAACGGAATCCAAGCCAATGTTTTTATCTGTACTCCAGATTACACCGATTTTACCTTGAGCTGCCTTGTCAATATGCTGAGGAGCCTTGTTAATGAACCAGTCAGGGTCAACGATGCCTTCCTTGTTCATTTCTGCAACACCTTGAATTACGTTTTGTACCTTCAGATCACTTTGTACTTCAACAAATTCTTTGCCGTTAAGCATAAAGTCAGCTACAAGACCGTTGTTGATCCATTGCGGGAAGTCGAGCGGAATACGGCCGCCGGCTGCGGATGCGGAGAATCCATAAGTATCTTTCTTACCATTGCCGTCCGGATCGTTGTTCGTGAAAGCACGCATAACATTGAGCAATTCATCGTATGATTTCGGTGCAGTCAGGTTAAGCTTGTCCAACCAGTCTTTACGAACATAGAAGGAACCGTAAGTAGTCTTCTGGAAAGGAACCGGTGAACGGGCGTGCTTGATTCCTTGTAATTGATAGTTGTTCAGCACCTCTTGGCTGATCCACTTGAAGTAGTTCGGCATAGTTGTTGGAGTGACTAGTGTGCTCTGATCTGCTAACAAACCGTCAACCGCATATTTCTGACTTGCTGCTCCATCTGCCAGGAACATATCCGGATAGTCGCCGCCTGTAATAATTACGTTAAGCTTGTTATTATAGTCTGCGCCCCATGCCATGTACTCCAGCTTAAGATCAACATTGAACTTCTCGTCGATCTTCTTTTTCACGAAATCTTTATCAGCAGAAGGCAAGTTGGAATTGGCGCCTGCAGGGATAAACCATTTTAATGTTAATTTTTCTTTAGTAGCTGCTGTAGCTGCTGGCGAACCTGAAGGTGATGTAGTTGACCCTGGTTTTGGCTCTTCTTTAGTGGAACATGCTGCCAGTACTACGCTGGCGACCAATACGGAACTAATGACTTTAAGCGCTTTCATTGAGATCCTCCCTTTTTTTAGACCCTAGTTTGAGTTTCATGTGCAGTACTTCCCGTGCGTGCAGCTTAAACTGCATCCCTCCGTGCCTTTACGTTAGTATCCCACCTCCTACAATTAATATCATCAGGCGATTACGTGCAGGGACTTTAAGTTAACTTCACCTAACATCGGCTGCTGGTTCAAATATCTGCGAATTTCTTCAACAGAGTATTTGCCAAGTCGGTGCTTGCCGTTATTCACAGCGCCAGCAATATGCGGGATAAGAATTACATTGTCAAGCTTGCGAAAAGGATGATTCAGGTCTGGCGGTTCTTGCTCGGTTACGTCTATACAAGCGGTAAAGCGACCCTTCTGCAGTTCAACAGCTAACTCGGATTCGTTAATTACACTGCCGCGAGCGGTGTTAATGATAACTGCGTCATCCTTCATCAAAGAGAATGCTCTGGCATCAAACATATTATCTGTCTCAGGGATCGACGGGGCGTGTATAGAGATAACGTCAGATTGCTGAAGCAATTCATCTAACTCTACCTTCATTGCGCCTAACGATGCGGCTTCCTGAAAACTAATAATCGGATCATATAATAATAGTTCTACATCAAATTGCTGCAGCAGTCGCATGTAATGTCTTCCAGCACGTCCTGCGCCAACAACTCCAATCTTCAGCTCATACATCTCGCGAATCTGATTCTTGCCTTCTTCCCAGCCTCCGTTGCGAGTATTATAGGACAAAGGCCACATCCTCTTAACGGCAGCGATTGTTAATCCCAGCGCTGTCTCGGCTACACCAACACCAAGCGGATCATTGGCGCTGCTTACGCGAATACCGCGCTCAACTAACTCAGGAGTTACTATAATTTTCACAGAACCCGCTGCATGCATAACGAGCTTAAGATCAGGAGTATGCTTAAGAATGGATTCATCAATGGATGGGCAACCCCATGAGGTAATGGCAATGTCTGCCCCTTGAAGCAATTCAATAACTCTGTCTTTCGATGGACGAGTAACATCCGTATTCACTACTAATGTTCCAAGCTCGCGAAGCTGCTCCAAATGTTTGGGTTGAAAAACGCCGGAAGCGACATTGTGGTCGGCGAGTAGAGCAATTCGGGTCATCTGCTTACACTTTCCTTTCTTTGACTCATATCTAACTCTATTTGACTACATATTACCTATGTAACCGCTATTTTGTCAATAACAATTTATTTTCTGCCTATTTCTAACTCATATCTCACTCCGATAAGAGTTAGCGCTTATATGATTTTGTGAATAAAGAAAAGAGATTCACGATAGAGCCAGCTGTACTGGTTATATCGTGAACCTCTTTTTCGCCGCGTTCAATGTTGCTTCTGAAGCTTATATTGCTCATCGAATGACTCTTGCAATCTGCTGCTCAATGTATCTTCATTGAACAAGCCGGACCAGAAATACTTTGCTTCCTTCAAGATTTGGTAAGATAGCTCTTCCGGTATATTCAAATCACTGAACCTGCTGAAGGTCGGAACAATTTCTCTATGCATATGAAAGCGAGACGGACGAAACATCGTTTCTTTGCCGCTCCACTCAGCAGCCGATTTCATAGCAGGAATACTAAGCGTTCGGGTTCGAATCGATTGCTGTGACGTTTGGGATACAATAAAATCGATAAATGTCTTGGACGCTTCCTTCTGCCTGGAAGTACTGAGCAGGGCCAGTCCGATCGACAAAAGCATGGTCTTGGGTTGCGTTGAGTAAGGCAACGGCGCTATATCGTACTCGAAGGGAGCTTTCTTCAAATCATTCAGCCGAAAATAGGTAGTCATAATAATCGAGGCTCTTCCTTGGAGGAACAGCTCCTCTGTATCTTCTTCACGGTCAAAAATCGGCATGAGGCTCTGGTAGGTCATGAGATTACGGCAAATTTTGATCGCTTCCATCCATGGACTATCCTTGACCTCAATCGGCTGCTCACCAGGCAGAGGGAATTTCATTCCACTTTGAAGCAAAAATACAGGCCAGCGATTCCTGGATTGCAATAACGTATAGAATCCAAATCTCTCATTAGGAGTCGTAAGCTTATCTGCAGCCTGCAGCAGATCGTCCCAGGTCCAGCTGCTGTCCGGCTCCAATACATTGCACTCTGCAAGATGCTCCTTGTTATAGCAAAGAATGACGGGAGAAAAAACAAAAGGCTGTGCCTTAAGTTCCCCTTCTATCACAAATCCCTTCGTCAGATAAGGGTATATATCAGGATTGGGCTGCTGCGTATCCAACAAGTCGACACAGTCATTGCTAATTATTTTGAGTAAATCATTATTATTAACGGATAGAACGTCCATCAAATCTGCATCCATTAATTGGGTGAAGTCGTTGTAATGCCTGGACATAAGCGGCACCGGCTGAATGCGAATATGCGGGTATTGCTTATGGAACATAGAGATCAAATGAGACATATCCGCTTCGTTGACCAATGTTTCGTGATAAGCAAAACGGACACGTATCGCTTTGTCATCAGGAAGACTGGCTACTCGCGAGCCTACCTTGGGAATCTTCTCAATCAAGCCTTCAGATTGCAAGGTGCTTAACGCTTCACGAACGGACTTATTGCTTATCCGAAATTGCTTTCCGAGCGCTCTCTCCGATGGCAAATAATCACCAACCTGCCTCTTGCCCGATATGATGTCATCACGCAGCACGCTAACCATTTCATCCATGCGATCGTGAAAAGTCGTTCGACTAGGTCTATCTGACATACAAAAACCAACCTCTCTATTCAATGAACACCTGTCCTATTTATGTACAACAGCTTACAACATATTTGCTCCTTCGACAAGATGGTACAGGTTAGACATGAGACAGAAAAAAAACCCTTTCATCCTTGATTAGGAGGATCGGGAGTTAGTTAGGGGTTAGATTGCCTGTGATTATCAGGATCGCGGGCGAACCCGGTTAGTCGGAACCGCTGCGTTAGGATCATCCGGCCAATAATGCTTCGGGTAACGTCCCTTCAAATCTTTTTTGATCTCAAAATACGCCGTTTGCCAAAAGCTCCTCAGATCACGTGTCACTTGCACGGGTCTGCTCGCAGGAGACAATAAATGAAGGGTTAGAGGCACTCGTCCCCCTCCTAATCGTGGGGTTTCCGAGAGGCCAAACATCTCCTGAAGCCGAACGGCGACAGCGGGAGCGGCTTGATCGGTATAGTCAATCGGGAGTCTTGAGCCGCTCGGCACAACAAAATGGGTAGGCGCTTGCTCATCAAGTGTCTTGCGCTGTTCCCATGAGAGGGAGTCTTGAATGATTGAAGTCATATTCAACCGCTGCAGATCACTTTTGTTCTTCATCCCAGCTATATGAGGTCCTAACCAATCAATAAGCTGCTGGAGTAAGGCCTCATCTGACAAATTCGGCCATCTGTTGTCGAGTCGCTGCATGAAGTCTAATCTTTGCTGCAGCTGTCGGGCTGATTTGGTCCACGGGAGAATGCCCAGGCCTTCTTCCTTAATGCCATTAATTAATGCTTCCAACACCGCATTCGTATCAGGCTTTACTAAATGGATGTCTCTCAAGGTAAACGCACCCAGACGCTGACGCTTGCGCGCTTTGACAGAACCTGTCTCTGCATCCCAATAAACCGTTTCTTCAAGCTCGATCTGATCCGCACAGTGTGTTTCGAGTGCCTGCAAGGAAAGAGCTGCTGCTAGCTCGATGCGACTGTCGCTGCCATGATCATCGAGCTCGATGGCGACGATATAATCTTCTGCTGCCAAGGGCTGTATGGCACCGAAGGCGGCTCCACGGCCGTTGCGCAGCAAATAGCGGCCATCCGGTCTTCTCTGCGCGATGCGATCCGGATAGGCGAATGCGAGCAGCAGGCCGCAGGCGTCCGGGTCGCGGGCGTCTGGCGCTGGCGCGGCGCGTTCTGCGACGCCGAGTGCTCGCGCCCAGCGGGCGGCTTCCTCGGCAATCCGACGGAACACCGTCGGATCTGCCGCGAAGCCGCTGCCGCCCGCGCCCGCGCTCTCGCGCTGCGCCGCGTGCGCCTGGCGGTGCAGCGCCTCGACGCGCAGGCGCACGTCCGCGTCGGCGCTAGCACCGCGCAGCGGGTCGCGCTCGCCGAGCAGCGCCGCGAGCTCGCACGCGAGCCACCCATGGCCGAGCGGCGCGGCCATGAGGAGCATGCGCGCGAGGCGCGGGTGCAGCCCGAGCGCGGCCATGCGCAGCCCGAGCGGCGTGATCGCGCCGCCCGGGCTCAGCGCACCGAGCTGCGCCAGCAGCTCGCGCGCTTGCCGGTACGCCGCGGCCGGCGGCGGATCGAGCCAGCGCAGCTCGGCAGGATCCGTCGTGCCCCAAGCGGCGAGCTCGAGCGCCAGTGCGGCAAGATCCGCCTCGCCGATCTCAGGTGTGCCTTGCGGTGCCAACTGACGCTCCTCGTGCTCAGTCCAGAGCCGGTAGCAAACACCAGGCGCAACCCTGCCCGCACGACCTCTCCTCTGCTCTGCAGACGCAAGCGTTACTGGTATCGTCTCCAGACGTGTCAATCCGGTACGCGGCGAGAAGCGAGGCACTCTCATTAATCCACAGTCAATGACAGTTCTTACTCCTTCTACCGTTAGGCTCGTCTCCGCGATCGAAGTAGCCAGAACAACCTTACGGCATCCATTCACGTCTGTTGGAGCTATTGCCCGATCCTGCTCCTCTTGTGACATACTGCCATGAAGCGGAGCCACTCTAACATCTGAACCCAGGCCTAACTCGCGAAGCTTGTTCTCAGTCCTTCGGATCTCACCTGCTCCAGGAAGAAATACAAGAATGTCGCCCTTCTGCTGCGCAAGAGCTTCCACAACAGCTCCTGCCACAATCGTTTCCAATTTAAAGCCTCCAAGGCGGCTCCCTTGACCTGCCAAAGTTCGGATTCCTGTGCCTTTTGCTGCTTCCTTCATATAACGGGTTTCAACCGGGTAAAACCGCCCCTGACTCACAATTACCGGTGCATTTCCCATCACCTCGGCAATACGGTCTGAGTCCAGAGTGGCCGACATAACCAGAACACGCAAATCAGGCCTCAAAAGCCCTTGCGCCTGAAGGCACAGGGCTAGACCAAGATCTGCGTGTAAATTGCGTTCATGAAATTCGTCGAATATTACAATAGCGACTTCTTCAAGTGCTGGGTCCTCCTGTAAGAGTCGGGTTAGCACTCCTTCTGTTATGACCTCAATACGTGTCGCTGAGCTCACACGGGTATCCTGCTTCATTCGATAACCGATCGTATGACCCACTGATTCACCAAGCAACCCGGCCATATAACGCGCAGATGAACGGGCTGCAAGTCTCCTCGGTTCTAACATCAGCAGCTTCTTCCCGAGCGCCCAAGGCTGCTCCAGCAGTGCAAGGGGAACCCTTGTTGTTTTACCAGCACCAGGGGGCGCTACGAGCACCGCATTAACACCGGTCTCGAGCACCCCCGCAAGTTCCTCCAAAACATTCTCAATAGGTAATAAAGGTTTTTGCATAGGTTACGCCTCTCGCGTTAAATGATTCATGATCAATACCCTCAATGTATCATCACGTCCAAGAAGACGTCAACTCGGATCACCAAGATCGTTACGCACATCCGTTAACTGGAACCTGCCAGCTTCTGTTTAGCTTGATCGTAGTCCATCGTAATGGTCAACATGAGATTAATTCCCGGATTGTGTCGTAGTCTGCTCTTAAGCAAAGAATGCACTAATGGCTTCTCGAATTTCAAGATGGTAATCACTTCAGCGAGCGGCCCTCCCGTACGCTGAACCTCATAGATAAGATCTACACACTTCTCAACCTCACTATGCTGGTCTCTGATTTTACTCAGAACTGTTAGAATCTGATTAGCATTCATGTCATGTCCACCTCATACCCACATTATTAACCAATAATAATAGGTCTTTATATTTATATGAATAGATTATAACACCTAGTATTTAAGGTGACTATATACCTAAACACTAATGACAAAAATAATTACACACTGACAGCAATCAGGCCGATGCCCCTAATATATAGGACAATCGACCGTCACTTTTCGTTTCATTTATATTACAAATAATTATTTTCTAACTTCCCACAATTGTTCCTCTAGTTCTTACGGCCCATTTGAATTGTATGCCCGAATATCATTATACCATATTCTGTTGGAGCACCTGCTGCAAATTCAACACATTCGATGCCCCGCTGGATCGAATGGGCCTCCACCTGTTGCAAATGCTGTAAATTGTACAAGATTAAGTTCTACTTGACTGGGTAGCTTTCGAAAAGTTGTATTTTATGCAAGATTGCGTGCTGCTATGGGCTGGATTGCTTCGAAATGATATATATTGTACAAGATTACGTGCTGCTCTACCTGGACAATATGAAATCGGTGTTTATGTTGGCACGTGCTTAACCTGACAACATCGGGGTTTAGCTTAGGTTCAGCTCCCCACCCCCTCCCAAAAAAGACTCAATCTCAAAATAAGAACATGACAAAATAATGAGGGTGGATCTAGCGTGTGAGTGTCGATGATTGGCGGACTGTAGATCCGCTATATGGTGCCAAAAGCACATATTCGTTGTTCAAGCGGTCACACGTTCCGTCCCTGCAATCATGCTCCTTTTGGAGGGGCTATTTGCCAGAGGGACGGAACGTACGTCCGCGTGCAGGCAAAAAACAGGGGTTTGAGAGCAATAACAGAACCTGTGTCCGCATCGATCTCGCTCTTGAACATCCTCCTAACGGTGAAGGGACGGACAGGTATGGGTTGACTCGTTTTGAAAAGGCGACAGCACTAGACAAGCATCGCTTCAGAGGTAGTAGAGTCATAAAAAGGGGCTGACCCCAAAGTCTTTATTGGTTATTAAACCCCCACGTTGACATGAATTCCCCCAACAAAAAGACACCTCTATCGCCACTTGACAAGTGGTTTTGAAGGTGTCTTTGTACATTATTTGGGACTGACTCACTCGTTGAGAGAGATCCATTTGGGCATCCTTTTTCAGCAAATAACAAGCTATTTTTTTATGATTACTTCTCTGGTCCTGCCCTCCCACAGCACTTCGCCGCCGAAGGCTTCTCCAATGAACCTTGCTGGGCCCATAGTATAACCATTCACTAGCTGTGCTGACTCCTCGAGATTATGACTTTTGCCATCAATCTTCGCTACCTTGGAGCCTATCGTGACGGACACTACCTTACCATTCTTACGTCCAGTCGCCGTTTTTGAATTCTCATCCCAACTAACCTCCGCGCCCATAGCCTCAAAAATCGCTCTAAGCGGAGCCAAAGTGTTACCATTAACAATTACCGGGGGCTGTTCGAATTGTTGGTCCACTTGATTAATTGAAACAGATACTTGTGAAGAGACCGGAATAGAACGGCTGGCAGATCTGGCTCCTGTATAATCGTAAACACGAATTTCAAGTACAGAGCCTTCCGGTATGTCTCCTGCCATCACATCAAGCTCAAACGGGTATTCCGTCCGCGTCCCGATAACTTGACCGTTCAACACGAACTCAAGCTTACTGATGAACACTTGCGGTATGCGTACAAAAGGAATCCATGTGGTCTGCTTTCTGATCGGTTTGGTCTCATCCTGATAAAGAATAGCATTACTTGGCTTCGCGCCAGTCTTCACACCTTGAATGTAGTACGGATCCTCAATCATATTCTTGTATTGTTTAAAGATTTGCTCGTTCTTATACAAGCTGTAATTGTTCTTCGATTCATTCAAATCAAGATTGACGTTAAAGTACGTAATGGCCTTCAATCTTGGATATTTGAGCGGCATAATTCGATACAGACGCTCCATATTCATCAATGCATATTGAGTGTGCTCTACCCCATCGGTATTCGTGTGATGAGAGACAGCCGTTTCACTGAGCATTACGGGTTTGCGATCAGCGTATAACTTATAGATTTCGTCCAGCTTCTCTATGGGTGTCGAACCAAGCATGCTGGTCTGTACATTTCCGAAAGAATACGGCTCTGTATACATACTGACGCCTACCCAATCTACATAATCATCTCCTGGATAGTAAGTCGCCATGTTATATCTGGGCACATCTCCAGGGCTCCATACCATAGCTACATTAGGAGCTAATTCATGCATTACTTTTGCTATGATCCGGAATTTATTGATGAATACTTGCGGATCTCCTGCCCAAGGCGTCCAATCCCCGTTCATCTCCCCAGCAAAACGTAGAAAGATCGGAATACCCGATTGACTCGCTTGTTTAGCCCATTCTCGCAAGTAAGCATCATCCTTCACCGGATCAAGGCCTTGCAGCGGCTGCCAGGCTACTTGCAGTGCACTTCCCGCAGCTTTGGCATTACTTGCATACCTCGCCGGGAACTCCTCGCCATAAGTTGCATATGCCAAGTACATCGAATGATCTCTACCATAAATAGACTGCGACCTGTTGAAAAAATTACCCATGGCTGGATCCCGTTCGGAATATAGTCCTATGTACATGCCATATGCAGGCTCATGTATGGCCAGAGTACCCGAAGCGGGCAAATATTTCTTTTCCAACTCTGGATTAGCGCTAACCGAAGCAAACAGTTCAATGGTTGTTCGCAATTGGTGGGCACGCTCCAAGCTGTTAGCGCCCCAATCCTTGCCGTCATTCAGCCAAAACTGGTTCTCCATCTCATAGTATTTCACAGCATTCTCATAATCATGAACAGCATCGAAGTACTCGTTCATATTACCTGCATAAATAGCGGCTGAATTCCAATCCGAGTTGCCCACCGAAATCCGAATCAGCTCGTCCCATATCGGTAATGCAAGTGAAGTCTGACCACTATTTCTATATTGTTCAGCTTGCAGATGAAGGGGCCAGGAGTTGTCTGCTGCTGATGCCCGTGGCTCCGGTAACGAAACAACTACTGCCAGAACGAGTGTTACGAAGATTACTATCAGCTTTCTTGTCATAAGTGTCGGAGCGCTTCGTCTCTCGTTAATCATTAATCTCAGTCCCTTCTGGAATAATATAGCTTGTCTATTATACCACATTGCCTGACTCTTCTGAATTCGATATTCCGGTAGGGAGAGTGGATTAATCCTAATAATCGCGAGATTTTGCAAAAAAAACAGCACATCCGACCGCTATTCTAGCGACAAGCTGTGCTGCTCCTCCACTTTTCCGAATGCCGATCAATCACTTCCAATAAAAATAGCGAATGCCTTTATTTCTCTATCTATTCTCGCCCCGATCTACTTGCACTGCGTTCCTAATAAATGACTCTCCACCTACTGTCAGTGTAAACCTGCATTCTATCTCACAGTACACCTCGAACTCATTATGATTCATATCGTATTCAAGGATTGCCACTTTATCAATCGAGTCAAGTACAATAGAGAACAAACGTGTGAATACATAACCGGCAACCGTTAAGGAGCCTCTTGAGGGCAAGTGTACTGGCAAGCGGTGGTTGCGTCGATTCTCTTCGCTCTCGGCTGCAATTATCGCCATCGTCTCTGCAGTTGCGTTACTCCAATGCCCCTTATCCCCTACGCCTGGCAGCTCCCGGTAGTGAATCAGACTGCCTTTGCTTTTTTCAGTCGCCTTAGCAACGAATCTTCGGGAATGCTCAGCCGGAACACGAGAATCCACTTCACCGTGAACAATATAAATCGGAGTGCGCAAATTTCCTACAGTTTCGAGGCCGCTGCGAGACCGATATGCCATCGGATTATCATCCGGGCTGCAGCCGATCCAGACGTCCAACTCATCGCGGAATTCGCCGACTTCATCCTGATTGTACCAGAGTGCGTAATCGGACATGCCGCATAAAGATGTTACTGCCGCGAACGTGTCAGGAAATTTACCTGCGATCGCAAATGCATTGCCACCGCCGCCGCTTCCTGATTCGAAATAAATCACATCTGGATCCACAATATAGTCTGCATAATGGAGACGGGCATACTGGATGGCGTCTATAATATCGTACAGCTCCCAGCCGTTGCAGTCCTCTTCGCCCTCGGAATGGGGTCTGCCTCGCATGTCGACTTCTACCTTCAAGTAAAGGTTATCAGTCAATGGCTGGTCCATGGGCTTGAAGCCTCGAATGCCCATATGCCAACCATGGGTTCCTGCCAATATATAACCTGGCTTTTCCGGCTTGACTATTCGAGCCGCCAGCATTATGCCAGGAGTACGGGAGGATTCATAATAAATAAAGTCGCAATAAGGCGATGTTTGATTCACTTTCTTGTTCGTCTGTTTCTCCAGCCGAATTCGATCTTCATATTGCTCGTACGCCATCAAGATCCCTCCCGGCAGTCGGCGCCAGCAGCTCCGAGATGCTCACGGGTATTCTTCCTGCAATTGAGACGTTGGCAGCGGCTCCGATAAGTGCCGACATGGCACCCGACAAACTTCCTGCCTGCTGTCCGAGCGGATCCTCCATATCTCCAACGAATAACATGCGACGCAGACGTTCGTCACCACCGCCATGACCGCCGGCAGCAGCAGGCACATGATACTCTGTTATTTCCCCTTGAGGATTGATCACCCGGATCGTATGTCCTTCATTGTCAATATCAGCCCCGCTATATTGGAAGCCGATTTCCATGCGGCCGCCGCTTCCTTGAATAGTAGCCTTCCAACCTTCAAACGGACTATATGCCACTAACGAGTAAGTAAGCATTTGACCGCTTTGGTACTGGACATGGACGGACATCGTATCGTAAATATTGATTCTCTCGCCGAAGATGCACTGGTCTCGGAAATATCCATCCTCCTGCTCTGCTTGCAAATAATAGCGGTTCACAAAACTATCCTTCGAAATATCGAAATAAAACTCACATGAAATCTTATGCTCGCATGTCAAACAGCGCACCCCTCGGTTCTCACGGGTAGGTCCGTAGAAAACACGATTACCGAATGCATGCACATCTTCCGGCTGACTGTCCAGCCACCAGTTGATCATATCAAAATGATGCGTCGATTTGTGTACAAGCAGACCTCCACTATGTTCCATTTGCGCGTGCCACCTACGAAAATAATCAGCTCCATGACTACGATCCAAAAACCATTCCAACGAAACATGATGAACGTCTCCAATCACTTTTTGCTGCAGCAGCTCTTTAATCTTCGCCACATAGGGGATAAACCGCACATTGAATGTCACCTTTAACGAGCGGCCCGTTCTTTGCTCAGTCTCAAGAATTTCCCGGCACTTCTCCGCATCGATCGTCATCGGTTTCTCGGAGATGACATCACAGCCCGCTTCCATAGCAGCAATAATGTAGGTATGGTGCGTCGAATCTGAGCTCGCTACTACAACAGTGTCAGGTCTGGCACTCTTCAGCATCGTGTCAAAGTCATCATAGATCGGCACACCTCCGCATTCTTCGCTGAGTGCTTTTGCACGGATGGAATTGGTATCGAATATCCCCTCGAATCGAACAGAACTTTTCAGTTCCTCCACGAAAGGCAAAGCAAACATAGAGCGCGCCCGTCCGCCTGCTCCTACTAAAACGACTGTTTTCATGCTTGACTCCTCCAATAAAACGACTATTGATTAGGTATAGTAATCGATTTCTATTGTTTATTTTATCACAGCTCTCTTTTTTTGCCAACGACGTTTTCGCTTGCGTGTCTGCGCTTTCTTTAGTGCCGCCTATCGTATCCATGGTGATAAGAAAACCCCGAACTTTACAATAGGTTTATATTAGTGTATAATTAGAAATTAGTTTTTGAAAACGAATTATTGTCCCATTTCCACATTCCACTCTATTGGTTGATTTCTTCGGTTTGGACCCCAAAAATTCGATTCGTAACTCCATTTCACTTCAATTCATTTCAAATCCAACTTCAAGCGGCTGATTATTAAGGAAGATTGAAAACAGGCTAATTCTAGACAGGCGCGGCCAAGGAGCCGTATGGACGGTTGAGAGGTAGGGCTTCCGTTGTGTTAGTAAGTAAGATTCAGATGGATGATTCAAAAACGGTATTGGAACGCATTGCAGATGCTCAGAATGGGGGTGCGACTGCAGGTAGCGTTCTTTTTTATTTTCGTACAATATATAGTTAAGCCGAGCTTATAGGATCACGTAGACTAAATTAACTTTCTACATCAGGAAGGTATTCTTTCCATCTTGCCGAATATTGGAAGGAACGGAGGTGTTAAATGCTCGAAAAATACCAATTGCTCAATGAGCCAGATAAAACCATGTTCGTTTTCGAAAAGTTCGGTAAAGTTTATGGGCACATTATTAAGAATCCTACATCTAAAGACCCGGCAAAATTTATTCAATTTTCAAATCATTGTGTGAATTCAACCATTAAGGACCTCTGGAGCATTTTGCTTCAGAGGTCCTTAATGGTTGAATGGATAGAATCCTCTAATGACCTTCCCCAGGTTCAATTTTTGGGAAGCTGCGGACACACATCATTCCAGGTGAAACAGCATCCGTTTTTATTTATGATCACGGTTCACGGTTGTTCGTCATGGGGACGATAGGGTTGTCATCCGCTTTATACCATCCCTCCGGCTTTCAACCGGTAGACAATGTGCGCCGTGTATTGGATGCCGGACTCGGCTTTGAGGAAATCACTCCAGATAGCTTGCCAGCTTATGCGGGCGACCGAATCTTCATGCTGCTTCCCTCGCAAGCTGAGTCTAGACGAGCTATGGAAGACATGGTGAGCAGTGAGCTGTGGAAGGAGCTGCCTGCCGTTCGAAACGGCCGTGTCCATGCAGTAGAAGCGGCTCTCTGGAACTTCGGTGATGCCTAGACACGTGCAAAGCTGCTCGACGTGCTGCCTAATCTTTTGCGTAAAGGCTCTTAAATCATGCATTAACAGCAAACTGTTCTGGACTGATCATCCAGACAGCTTGCTGTTTTTTTATTACGACGCAATGATTACGGGGCATTCATGGAAATAATTGTTTACTCCTTGGGCAGAAGCTTATCGAGAATAATTTCGAGCTGACCCTCCCATGAATACGGATCGCTGAATGTGAAGATATTGTAATCGATATGAAACACCCTTCCTTCCTTAACAGCAGGCAAGCCCTTCCAGATTGGACTCTCATAAACGGTGTTTGCACCTGATGCATCCCCTAGCCAAGGAGCGGCAAAAATAAAATCGCCTGCAAGCTCCGGCATACTCTCCAGGCTAACTATTGAAAAGCCTTTCCCTGGTTCAAACGCACTTTTGGCCGCATCGGGCATTCTCAGACCGAAATCTCCATACAAAATTTCGGTCCCCCTCCCATATCCTTCTCTAAACATATAAATGCCTTTAGCTGATGGATACATAATCGAGAACGTCCGTCCATTGGCTACTTCCTCAATTCTGGTCTTGTATTGGCTGATTTTCTCCTCCCATTTGTTAAGCCAGGCCTTGGCTTGTTCCTCGCGATTCGTCAATTTACCGAGATCCAGCAGCAGCTCTTTATTATTTTTTGTACTCTCAAAAGTAACAGTCGGGGCAATTTTTTCTAGTTGGTCCAAAGTTTTAATGACCGTAAGTGCAATAATTAAATCTGGCTTAAGCGCCAAAACCTGTTCAATGGTAGGTTCGTTCGGGGCGTTTACCCCCAAGTTGACAACCCCTTGCAGTTTACTTTTCAAGTATGGATTACCCATTGTAAAATCAGGCACGCCGATTGGCGAAATACCGAGTGCAAATAAATAACCTGCGTAGTTGGGAGCGAGCACAACAATACGCTGGGGGGTCTCTGGCACCTCCACGGCTCCATTGGCTGCAGTAAACATCTTTGTTTTGGGTTTGCTCTGAACGGTTTCTTCCGTTTGTTTCGGAGTTGCAGTCGAAGTATCGCTGCTTGTTTTTGCCGGTTCAGATTGGTCTGCGCATGCAGCTAGAACCAGGACAATAAGGAATATTGACAACCAACCCTTCATTCCTTTTTGTAACTGCTTGATCATATTCAATTCTCCCTCACATTTTATTGATAATGATTATTATCCTCAATGTGAAGTATAAACCCGGTTTAGACTTCCCGTATATGAAAGGATCGGACTAGAGTTATGAGCTTTTCGGACATCTGTTACCTTTCTGAATGAGTACCTTCAATGCCTGATCGAGAATGGCTCCATGATTATAGGCGGTATATTCGTACCATGGCCCTATCGCTATGGATTGAATACGATTATTGCGCACCGCCTTCAGCGATTTCCAGTTCTCAGTGAGTTGAAGCGAATTCCATGTATGCAGGGAATGCCTATCCTCTGACAATAGCAGCACGATGCGATCTGCGTCACTTTCACTCAGCTGCTCCAATGTGATCCGCTCAAAGGAAGGATCTGTCAAGGCATTGTGACGATCAGGCGCAAGCGGCAAATGCTGTCCATTTACTCGGTCATATACTTCTTCCTTCCAGCGATAGCAATTATAGCGATCAATCATGACAATGAGCATTTTCTCCATTCCAACGATCCGGTTCCATTGCTCACTTACATGATCTGCTTTGTCGTCATATGCTGCGAGCCAATCAATCGCTTCTTGCGATTTATCCAGAAAATTCGCCGTCATACGCAAATGCTCCCGCCAGTCCTTGGTTCGCCACGGAATAACAAGTACGGGGGCAATCTCTTCGAGCTTTTCCTGAAACTCGGCTGTCCCGTACGCATCAATGGCGATTATTCGATCCGGCTTTGCGACACGTAAAGTTTTACCGTTGATTTCATTGTTGTGATGCAGCGGGTATATCACTTCGGTATGAAATTTTCTGCGATAACGATCCGTCCAATCATGATCAATCGGCGCGGCGAATGGAATGATGCACAGCGGGAGCAGCTGGCCAATATTCGGAAAGCTGCAGGCGGCAACTTTTAATTGACGATTCTTTACATAAAGTCCAGGCGATATTCCCATTTGGTTTTTGAATGATCTTCTGAAATGACTCTCATCCTGATAACCAACCTGTCGTGCAATGTCTCCAATCGGGTGTTTAGTAGTTGACAAGAGTCTTTTCGCCTGCGATATGCGCAAATCTGTTAAATAATCGCTAGCGCTGATGCTGTATGCTTGTTTGAAAGCTCGTCTGAAGTGACGCGCACTGACTCCTATTCGCTGTGCAAGACGTTCCAATGACAGACTCTCGTGGTAATGCATGTCCAAATACTGCTTGGTTTCCTCAAGCGCCTTATATAAGCCCTGGTCCGATGCAGCAGCTGCCTGATGCAGAACATTGTACACAATCTCATGAAAAGCTGCCTGACTGCGAAATTTTTCTAATGAAGAAGCAGCATTCCAATAAAGATAAGCCTTTTCGCATAGATCCAAAAGAATGGAGGCGTAAGCTTCCGGGATGATTCCACCGGTTTGTTCAATTCCATACTCCCGTATTGTCTTTTCTTTTATAGTGTGATTTCCCTGCACATCAAAGTAAAGCATATACCCCTGTTCCGAATCTGCTAAAGGACTGCCCATATACTCGAACCATTGGCCGGGTGCACCTATAAAGATTGCTCCTCTCCTCAATGAAAAAAGTCGGTTATCTATCGTAAATTGTACTTCATCCCGACTGACAACGATGAGCACATAGGTCTCCAGACGCTCCAATAACCGCTTTTCCCGCTCGCAAATATCCTTCATATGTACGACATTCCTTAACTTAAACCATAACTCCTCGTATGAAGCATCTTCGTGCAGATGCATTAGGGAACCGCCCTCTGTCAACTGAACCAACCTCCTTTTGAACGCCTGCTTTGTTTACTTGTCCGGATTTGATTTCATGTAAGGTTATTGAATGAGAATTATTATCACTTGTATTGTACGGTAAAAAAACAGACCTTTCAACTCGATAGGAGTAATTGGTCTGTTCGTTATTATTTTATCCATATATTCTTATCGCTACGGGTTAAGGTTTCACTGCTTGAATAATGGCAGATACTAAAAACTCTTCGATGTTTGAGCCGGACACCCAATCTTTAATAAATGCTTTTGATTCATCTTTTGGCTCTATCATCACATGTACAAATCCACTTTGTGTTAAGAATGCCTCCAATTCGTGGACATGTGAAGCTCCAGAAATACATCCGGAATATAAAAGATCAAAGTCATTTTTCATTTCTTCCGGAAGCTCGGCAGTAAGGACTACATCAGTAAGAGCAAGTCGGCCTCCTGGTTTAAGAACGCGGAACGCTTCATTAAATACTTGAAGTTTATTCGGGGATAAGTTTATCACGCAGTTAGAAAGAATTACATCTACCGAATGATCCGCTATTGGCAAATGCTCGATCTCCCCTAACCGGAACTCCGTATTGCCATAACCACCTTGCGAGGCATTGCTGCGCGCTTTGCTAATCATCTCTGGCGTCATATCGACTCCAATAACACGACCTGTATCGCCCACTTGACGTGAGGCCAAAAAACAATCAAAACCACCACCGCTGCCGAGATCCAATACCACTTCACCGGGTTTTAACTCGGCAATGGCTTGCGGGTTGCCACAGCCGAGCCCCATATTTGAACCTGCCGGAGCTTCTAGCAATTGTATAGTCGAATATCCCATCTTGGCTGAACCTTCCTCAGGCGAATCACAGCATATGGAAGACGTTGAACAGCAGCTTTCTGAAGCTACTTCCTGCAGAGCAATTTGCTTATATCTGTTTCTAACATTTTGTCTAATTTGATCATGGGTCAGATCTTGGCTCATTTGAACTACCTCCATTGTTTAGTGTCAGCAGATTGTTCTTCCGGGATATTACTTGCATTTTGCAAGTATATACTAAAAAAACTACCCTATAGGCGTCGTGCAGCATTGGCTGGATTTACCCATAGCTTCATTCAATAGCTTAATCGAGCGGATGACAGTTTCTTTCTCAAACTCATTCATATGCGAAAAAATTTCGTCCAAATAAGCTTTCATTTGCTGGTCAATTGACGCTGTGACATATATGCCTTCCGTTGTTAAAGAAAGAATACCCACCCTCTTATCAACCGGATCAGCTGTTTTCTTCACCAGCCTCATCTTTATCAAAGATTGAACCTGCCTGCTAAAAGTAGTAATATCGGTGCCTAATGCGTCAGCTACTTGTTGGATAGACGGTTTATGCTGCCGTTCAATCTCATACAAAATATGACTTTGTATTAAGGAAATGTCGCAGCCACCCGCTGAACAGCAATTTTTATTAAGAAATCCAAACCGCCGAGTCATAATCTGAAATAGTTCACGAACATTTTCCACAGAAAGTCCACCTCCTTAACAAAGAATATAATAAGTAATTGCATTTTGCAAGTATTAAATTATTACCCCGTTATCATAAACAGTGCTCGAAAGACCTATGAAGACGGTCGATTGCTCAAACAATGCGTGCTGAGAGATGCGCATGGTGAGGAATTTGTCTAGCACTTTCCAATATTAGCATCCACTAATATAATTGTTTACTTATATAAATAGATGTGTATAATTTATTTCAGTAACCAAACTTATATTAAGCAGCTTTAGAGAGAGGAGAGGATGCTTCGGTGATTTCAATTGAAGATTTGTCGGAAACCTTTAAACTGTTGTCGGACAAGACGAGACTGACTATTCTTGCCATGTTG
>JARBUQ010000501.1 GCA_029239545.1 Paenibacillus sp. | reverse complement strand
ATGAATAAAACGATAAATCCGGCTTAACCCCTCATCATATTCTTCGACACGTGCTTCCGCTGGCTTTTTATCAGACATATACCCGAACATACTGCTAACTGAATGAGAATCAGCCTGCGACCATTCATCCATCATATCTTGAAGCTGTGCCACTTGTATATCTGATGCTACAATCTCGAATTCGAAAGCTGCCGCTTCCGGATCTTCGAGAATATTTCCAGCTTGTACAGATATGTAATACGTTTTCTTGTCCATGTCCTCATCCTCATTTCTCTTAATAATGGCTATTCATCGTTTCCCCAGATCCGTTGATGATTATACGCTTATGTCAATCATTAAGGATTTAGTGTATTATGAAAAGAACATCTTGTGAAAAAGGCAGGGATGATCAAATGGTAGGAATCTGGATTCTAATCGGTATTATGACTGCAGTTATAATTGGAATCTTTATGTTCGCTCTGAGTAAAGGGTATTCTCGTAAGTGGGATGAATGAAAGACAGAGGAACAACGTTGTCCTTTGACTTCTCATCCTGCATCTGGATCGGAACTGAAACGGAAACCTTCTGCTCTTTAATAATTTCCAATTGATTGAAGCAGCGGCTTAGAGCTGTTAGTTTCTCTTCCGCTTCTGTTCTGGATAAAGCAGCACCTAATTTTTTTCCTTTGTAGCCAATAAAATACGGCATCGTTATTCATACCTCCCGGTTTAGAGAACGAACTGGTTTTCTTTACATTGAATAAACGTGTTAGCAGGATCAAATGTTACATAATGGATTCGTATCCACTACAAATTTTAGGTCTGTATGTTGACTTGCATTTTATTCCAAATCTTAATTAATCCATGTTGGATATATTTTGTGCATTCTGTGCTTGCACTTGCTGCCATTGTTCCGGTGTGTTCGCATTCGTTGCAAAGTTCGTTGCTATGCCCTTGTCAAGAAAGGCTTGTTCCTCAACCCGCACCCAAAGGATTTGCTCAAGTAGATCCATCAAACGCAAATTCGATTCAGCTACCATTTGTTGCACTTTTCCAGCAACACTACTTCTATAAAGGCCATGTAAGGGATGAAGCTTACCGTCTACAACAGGGACTGCTGCTTCTAGCTGCTCCTGCTGTGTCAATTGCTCGTACAGAAGCTTAGCTGCGTGTGGGGAAACGTAAGGCATGTCGCAGCCAACAATCCATAGTACATCTCCACTCGCATGTTTGAACGCAGCTTCCATTCCCCCAAGCGGGCCTGTTCCGGAAGTGAGATCCGATGTTACTTTTACATCATTCGGGACGTGTGTCTTATAGAGTGAGATCTCGTTGGCAATCACTAGCAGTTCATTACAGATTGGACGCATACGCCGAATAAGCCTTGTCACCATCACTTCATTCGATAGCGTTAACAACCCTTTGGGCTGACCCATTCTCCGGCTTAAGCCTCCAGCAAGGATAACCCCTGTCATCATGGAATGTCGCACTCCAATCTTTCTAGTAATCTACTACCCCATTATACAAATTTTGAAACGGAATGCTCAAGATTGCTAGATTGGATGAGATGTTCACTTGTCAGATAGGTCGATTTTCGTTAGTATAAAAGGTAAATGCAATGGGGTATGTCCGCCAGGACAGGATAGATATCCTGTTTTCGTGCTTTCATCTAAGGGAGGAAATAAAATGTCTAAGGCCAAAATGAGATCCGATATGATTAAAAAGGGCTTCGACCGCGCACCGCATCGCAGCTTGCTGCGTGCCGCAGGGGTAAAGGAAGAAGACTTCAACAAACCGTTCATCGCGGTATGTAATTCTTACATTGATATTGTACCAGGTCATGTGCATTTGCAAGAATTCGGGAAACTAGTAAAAGAAGCGATTCGTGAAGCAGGCGGCGTCCCGTTCGAATTCAACACGATCGGTGTGGATGATGGTATTGCCATGGGGCATATTGGAATGCGTTACTCCTTGCCCAGCCGCGAGATTATAGCGGATTCCGTAGAAACTATGGTAGCTGCTCACTGGTTCGACGGCATGGTCTGTATCCCTAACTGTGACAAAATTACTCCAGGAATGATGATGGGTGCCCTTCGTGTGAATATTCCTACATTATTCGTAAGCGGCGGCCCTATGAAAGCGGGTAAAGACAGCAACGGTAAGTCGATCTCGTTGTCTTCCGTATTCGAAGGAGTAGGCGCTTATCAAGCGGGCAAACTTGATGATAAAGGTCTTCTTGAACTAGAACAATATGGCTGTCCTACCTGTGGATCCTGTTCCGGTATGTTCACAGCCAACTCTATGAACTGTCTGGCCGAAGGTCTCGGCCTCGCGCTTCCCGGGAATGGTACGATCCTTGCAATCGCTCCGGAGCGCCGTGATTTCGTGAAGAAATCAGCCACGCAGCTCATGGAATTGATCAAGCTGGATATCAAACCTCGCGATATCGTTACGATTGAAGCGATTGACAATGCATTCGCACTCGATATGGCGATGGGCGGTTCCACTAACACTGTATTACACACACTTGCCTTAGCCCATGAAGCCGGCTTCGAATATCCGGTTGCCCGTATTAACGAAGTAGCTGCACGAGTCCCTCATTTGGCCAAAATCGCTCCAGCATCAGATTATCATATTGAAGATGTTCATAATGCTGGTGGAGTATCCGCTATTATTAATGAGTTGTTCAAAAAGCCAGGCGCCTTGAACGGCGATTGCATTACAGCTACAGGCAAGACGCTTCGTGAGAACGTGGCAGGCTGCGACATCCTTAACCATGATGTCATCCGCCCTATCGACAACCCGCATAGCGAACAAGGCGGTTTGGCAGTACTATTCGGTAATCTGGCACCGCAAGGATCGATTATCAAAGTCGGTGCGGTTGACAAGTCCGTAGGCGGACGCCATGTGGGTCCAGCGATCTGCTTCGAATCACAAGAAGAAGCTCTGTCCGGTATTGCTAACGGCAAGGTCAAGGAAGGCCATGTCGTAGTCATTCGCTATGAGGGTCCTAAGGGCGGTCCTGGTATGCCTGAGATGCTGGCTCCTACCTCCCAGATCGTCGGAATGGGCTTAGGCGCCAAAGTCGGCCTCATCACCGACGGTCGCTTCTCCGGTGCATCCCGCGGGATCAGCATTGGGCACATCTCTCCTGAAGCTGCTGAGGGCGGTCCTATCGCTTTCGTCGAGGATGGCGACATCATCGACCTCGATTTGGTCAATCGCAAGATCGAGCTGCAGATCAGCGACGAAGAGATGGAACGCCGCCGCGCGAACTGGAAGCCTTTCGAGCCAAAGGTGAAGACAGGCTACTTAGCCCGTTACTCCAAGCTCGTCACTTCCGCAAGCACAGGCGGAGTAATGAAGATCTAATACTTGTTGGGAGCTCCTGATATTAGGGTGGCTCCCTTCATTTTTCTCTTCGTAGAGAACTGGTGAGATTGTCCAACTATTCGGAATCGTCGGACTTTGGTCAGGCTCCTTGCAAAACTCGTCTTCTCCATTGTATAATGTAAAAAGTCACTTCGAGGGGCCTTAGCTCAGCTGGGAGAGCGCATCGCTGGCAGCGATGAGGTCAGGGGTTCGATCCCCCTAGGCTCCATAATGCAAGAAAAGCCGATCCAAT
>JARBUQ010000500.1 GCA_029239545.1 Paenibacillus sp. | reverse complement strand
TGGAGGAAGAACGGGTTCGGGAATTGTTCGATCCGCTGAAACTCGTGTCCACAACAGGTACTGCCGGGGAGAGAGGAACCGGACTGGGATTGCAAGTTTGCCAACAATTCGTGCGGATGAGCGGCGGACAAATTTGGGTGGAGAGCGTGCCGCGCCAAAAAACGGTTTTTTACTTTTCGCTTGGCGCTGCAGTCTCGGAAAGGGACAGCAATGAATGTATTGCTTATCGATGACGAACAGGCGATGTTGACGGCACTCAGCCAGCTATTGTCGCGAATAGAAGGCGTGGTAATCGTCGGGATGGTACGCAGTCGCGCAGAGGCGGTGGCGTTTGCCCATCAGCATGTCGTGGATCTTGTCTTTATCGATATCAAGATCGCGGAAGACAGCGGATTGACATTAGCCCTGGAATTGCGGAAGATGAACGCCGATTTGAATATTGTGTTCGTGACCTCCCATAAAGAGTTTGCGCTGGATGCTTTTGATGCTTATCCGTTGGATTATATTGTAAAGCCTATTTCTAGGAAGCGCTTGGAAGAAACCGTTGCGAGAGGACGGGCGGAGAAGTTCGGTTCCGGCAACGCGGACAGGTCGAAACGATTGACGGTTGCAAGCTTGGGAAGTTTGCAAATCAGCAGCGAGCAAGGAGACCCATTGAAATGGATGTCCCGCAAAAGTCAGGAGCTGTTTGCGTATTTGTTGCTCTGTCGCGGGAATCGCGCTTCCAAAGTCCGAATTCTAGAAGATATATTCCATGATAGAGAAGGGAAGAATTCGGAGTTGTATCTCAATACTGCGCTATACCAGCTGCGCAGGACGCTGTCTACGCATGGAATGAAGGCAATACTTGTCTCCGATCGTGAACACTATCAGATGAGCCTAGAACTTATCAAGATCGATTTTATCGAATTCGAAGAGCGATTGTCCGCTTTCCACACCATTGATGAAAACAATGAAGAGGCCGCGTTAGCCCTTGAGAAAATGTATACAGGCGATTTGTTCGAAGACAAACCGTACAGTTGGGCGCTTGCCGAAAGTGAGCGGCTCAGCGATGCGTACGAGGCGTTTGCCAAACGTCTAGTAAAGTGGCTGCTCGAAAATAATCAGATTCGTCAGGCCGTTCAGATTTCTAAAAGACTGGTGCGGCGCAACGAATTGGATGAAGAAGCGAATATGCTGCTTATGCAAGGGTTTGCCGCTTCGAAGGACAGGCTGGCCCTCCAATTGCAATACAAGCAGTATGAAGCGCTGTTGAAGCAAGAACTCGATATTCAGCCTTCGGAAGAGCTAGCCGAGTGGTACGGTCGATTGTAGCCATACGTAAAATACTTGCTCGTTACCTCAATAAACGAAAAAGGAGCTGCCGCATAGGAGCTCCTTAACGGTATTCATGAATCGACTCAAGCAATTCCGTTCGGCATCCGCCGCTCTTATTCCTGTATCACCCATTCCGTCTGTGCAAATGGAGCCGGATTGCTGCAAATCTTCGGTTGTTTGCCGCTCGCCGTTGTGAGATTCCGGCAGGTGATTTGTTCACAGGGAATAAAAGGATAAGGACGCTCAGCCGCATCGCGCTGATCCCCCCACGGGTCGGAGAACAGATAGAGCCCTTGATCGTCTTCGGGGATATGGGAATCGTCAACATGCAGGTTGACGATCTCTACATTCCTCGGCATGAAGCACTCGTAACCGAAGTTATGCTGTCCATTATTCCTCATCGTAAATAGTTCGCGAGTTCGCTTTACACTGTCGGATGGAATCCACTTGCAGTCCCGAATGACGACATCGCCCTCCCACGTGCTGCCGTAATCCTGCCGAAACTCCACAAGCGAGTTTCCGTAAGAGACGACACGCTCCACGGTTAACCGTCCCCGGCCGATAGCTTTGATTCCCATCCATCCGATCACACAATCTGTTAAGCTGTATGTGCCGGACACCCCCATATGCGCATCAAGCCTTGAAAGCACACAGTTTTCCACCTGTATATTTTTGCAAAAATTGGATGCGAACACTCCCCAGCGGGTGCGGTCCGTAATATTGTTCATTCTGCAGCTGATCAGCTTAAAGTCGATGACGCTATTGCCGTGAACATCATAGGAGCCCATCCTCACCGGCTCCCCTGCGGAACCGATGGCGGTATAAATTTTATGTCCGCTGAAGAAGCAGTTCTGAAAAGTCACATAAGCACACTGCATGGCATTGAAAAATCCACGATACGGAGAGCCATGCCCCACTTCGCCTGCGATATAATGGACCGCTCCATCAACGACGGTATTGGAACGGGTGATATCTATTCCGCGAGCATAATAATCGTACTTGGACTCTCCCCGGTTAGCTATCGTTGTGAAAATACCGCCGCTGATTCTCAATTCGTCCTGATCGATGGGATGTGCTTTCGCCTCGGTAATCTCCTCATAATCCCAATCAATCGGAGAAACAATCGATCCGTCTTTTTTCACTATAAAGCAGTCTGTCTGACTTGTTCCCTTGTTCTGATTTAACCCAAAACGGATGAATCGCTTCACGTTGGCACTCTTTACCACAACATAACAATCGTCCTCCAAAACCAGATCCAGCTGCTTCTGATCTCTAGATAATGTCGGAATCTGAAGCTCGAAGGGCTGATGTGCAGACTGCACGAGAAAACAAGGAAGCTTTTTATTCTCTACCGCTGTATCATCGATAGTAAATCGGGTTGTGCTCCAATCCACATTCGCTTTGATCACAGCTGTCAGCGCTCGGGGTCCGATATAATAGGTTGCATCAGGCTTCGTCTTCACCGGCAAACCGTGCGTATTGGCGTATGCATGGGCAGCACATATCGCTTCCATATCATCCGTCACGCCGTCTCCTGCTGCACCGAAAGCTTCATAATGAACAAATTCCATTAGTGAATCCATAGTGACTTCCCTCCTGTCGTACTTGCCTTCCCGTCGATCGTAACCGCGATCGTGATCCCTGTCTGAACAAGCACGACTCGGCATGGCCGAACGTAAGCATTGTTTTGTTAGCGTTTGCCCGCATGGCATCAGGCTAACGGAACGAGCTTCAAGGCGTTGCCCGAGTAGATTTTGGCCAGAACGTCGTCCGGCAGATTAAGCGACCCCAGCACTTCCTGATGAACGTTGTCGAAATAGTCGCGGCCATACAAGATGCGATCCTGAAATTCGAGTATAAACTCGCGCGCGAATTCCGGATCACGGCTGAACGCTCTCGCTCCCGAGCCCGCGGATATATCGCAGTACAGGTTCTTGTATTTGCGCAGCATGTCGCTAACCTTGCCGCCCGGCTGGACTTTTCCTGTCGGATAGGCGACTTTGTCGTACTGGTCGTCGCCGGATATATGCGCCCAGAAACCGGGAGCATGGCCGAGGAAATATGTGTCCGGACAAGCCTGGACAGCACGCTCGAAGGAATCGATGCCGCCGCCGTACCACCAGTTCGGACGGGGATACGTCGACCCTGTAGCGAACTCGTAGTCGATATGCACCGTAACCGGCAGCCCTTTCTCCCCGCAGAACCGGAATAGCCGGATCGCGTCCGGATTGTCGTACATCATGCGCAGCTTGATCTCGCCATACACGCGAACGCCGTACAGCCGGATCGCATGATCGAG
>JARBUQ010000499.1 GCA_029239545.1 Paenibacillus sp. | reverse complement strand
CTTCGGATCGGGTAGATTCAGCTTTTGCTTCCAGTCTTTGCGAATCCAGAGGATAGATGGTCCTTCCTTTGCTACGCCCGACCAAGGGATCGCCATAAGTTTCCCGTCCACTGTAGCCGACTTCAGCACCGTTTCCCCGGCCCCTTGCATGACTTTCTTGATCGAGTCCGGCGCATAATCATTATAGAGCTTCGTCATGTCCTCCAACAGCCCGGCTTCGGCCAACTGCTTGAACTGCTGCGGCGTGGCCGCGAAGAAATCCGGAATCTCACCTGAAGCGATCATCAGATTCGTCTTCTTATCATATTCTGTCTGAGGCACATACCATTGAGTCTTGACTTTGATGCCGTATTTCTCCTCTAATGTGCGCGTCCAAATGTTGTTGTTGATGTCTTCCCCATTGAAAAACTTCGTCGTGGCAAAGCTGTAATTCACCGTTGTCATTTCAATAGCTGGCGAATATTTCTCTGAAGCCGCTTTCTTATCCGCTGCTGTTGTTGCTGGTGTCTGACTTCCCTTTGTCTCCTTCGTATCGGAATTGCTGCATGCCGCCAACAGTGGAACCGCTACCAGACATAAGCTTACCAATGCTCCGATCTGACGTTTCATTGTATTTCTGCCCCTTTCTTCATTTCCCATGATTCAGACAACCTCTCGGCGATCCGTATCCCTATCATAATAACAGCCCTATTCCCCGACAAGAAACCATTTCGACAGTTTTATTCCTGCCCGACACAACCTTCATCTGAACCCGCTTCTTTCCATACGGAATAAAACATTCGAAAATGAATAATCACAAGCCATGGACGGAAGCACTCCCTTTTACTATACTCAGTACAAGGGAAGTCTCTATATAAGGGGAGGGAACAGGTTGCCTAAACCGCTGAGATTCAATCGGAAATCGCTGTTCACCAAGCTTCTGCTAGGCTTCATGGTCGTTATACTGATCTCGTTCGCGTTCAATGTATGGGCGTATCGATTCTTCCATAACCGGATGATCGAGCAATTGGTTCATTCCAGTACACTCAGCTTGGCGAACAAGGTCGACAGCTACGAGAAGCAGTTCTCACAGATCGATGATCTTCTGACGATGTATTTCTTCGACGCTTCTCTAACCTCATTAAAAAAAAGCAGCTTTGACTCCAGCTTTCCAATTGTGAATGAACTGGCTGACCAATTTAAGACGATTACGAATAATTATAACTCAAGTGTTGAAAACGCTTTTATTTATTATAAGGACCAAGGCTTCGTGATTGACAAGAACGGCTACAGCCTTGTTGAGGACATGTTCGGCAAATACTATCTCAGCGAGAGCTACGGAAGCCAATTCTGGGCTGAACCCTTCCTGGAAGATTTCCATCTGAAAGTGCTGCCTGCGGCGGAATTCGATCGGTATCGGTCCAACTCCTTTCTAACCGCCAGTAAAGGCCATTATTTGCCTGTCATTGTGCGCAATCAAATTGGCAGTCCTTTCTATATGGCAGCGCTTGTGGACGCCGATCGTTTGTTCGGGAGTGTGTCCAGTGTAAGTGTCTCAGACGGATTCTACATAACGGACAAGAACGGCAAGCTGTATTACAGCTCCCGCACCATGTCCGATCTAACACTGCCTTCCCTGCAAGCCGATCAATCGCATATGCTGTACAACAACAATTACTATTTTTATCAAAAGGGGCCTGTGTCGGGCCTGACCTACGTTAGTATCGTCCCTTATGAAGCCATTGCTTCGCAATTGAACCGAATGAGCACGCTGTTGCTGACGTTGTTCGGGTTGTCCATCCTGATCAGTATCGCCATATCCGTGCTGCTCAGCGTACGCTTCAAGAATCCGATCCAACGCATTATCGAAGGGCTCCGGGAGATGAATCCGGTTATCCCGCACCGCAGCAAGGTACATGAGTTCAACGTGATCAGCGAAAGCCTGCAGCAAATCATTACATCTGTGCACCGCAAAGACACGTTGCTGCAAAAGTACGGTTATCTGGACAAAATCAAAAGTATTCAGACGCTCGATACGGAGCTTCTGGGACCTGTTGAAACGGAACGGCCTTTTCACTTTATCATGTTTCATGTCCATTATTCCGGGGAACTCGTCCGTCTCGGCCAAGATCATGCTGTAAAGGCTAATTTCCTGCTGGAATGTATTAATTCGAACATGACAGGTGCATTCCCGGATTCCATGACCATGCAGATTGAGAAGAATCGGATTCTGTCTATCGTCTTCTCCGAACAGGATGTTTCATCCGACATTCAGGAGAAGCTCGGCGGTCTTAAGCAGCGATTCGATTCAGATCAAGCTTATTATCAAGTGACGATCGCCTGTCAGACCCGATTGTGGGAGCCGTCTGAATTCACCTCTGCCTACGAGGCAGCTAACGAGATGACACGGCAGCGCAAGCTGAAAAGCGAAACACAGATCGTGACCAAGCCGGGGAGCGGTTCGGCGCTTGCGTTATGGACGCCTGAAGAGGACCGTACCTTCACCGCTCATCTGGACGTAGGCAGCATCGAGCCGCTGCAGTCACTCGTGCAGAACAAGCTGCAATGGCTGGGTAAGCAGGATGCAGCTGCATGGCACTATGCTCAATTCGCCAGCGACTTGCTATCTAAGCTATTAATGGCCTTAATGGCCCATAAGATCGATACGGGTCTGCTCCAGCCTGAAGGCTCGCTGTCGCCGTTCGAGACAATGGAAGGATTTATTGGGGCAGGACAATATGAGGCGTTTCTAGGGACTGTAACGGAGCGCGCAGCGGGGTTAATCCGCGAGAAACGCGAGGCCTGCGATCCAATCGTAGACTTCGTTACCCGCTTCATCGAGCAGCATTATGGCGACGATATTTATCAAGAACTAATAGCCGACCGCTTGAACATCTCGGCCGGCTATCTGCGTAATTACTTCAAGGATAAGACCGGGCGGCACTTGAGTGACTATCTGAACGAGTACCGGATGGGCAAGGCGAAAGAGATGCTTCAAGATACCGAGGAGCGGATTCAGGATATTGCCGCCAAGGTCGGCTACCAGAACGCGAACTCGTTCACGCGCATGTTCCGGCGTCTGACTGGCGTGACGCCTGGTGAGTACCGACGGGATCGGCGGATGGCGAATTGATCCGGGCTATTATGGGTCGATTCGCTATCCGAGTGCTCCCCCTTACCCTTCCGACTCACGCACGGCTTCGACCGTCCACTTGTTGCGGATGATGCTGATCGCGAACGATAGCAGGCCCAGGACAAGCAGCGTCAAGATTTTATAGATGGCCTGCTCCCCGCTTAAGTCGAGGAAGATGGCTTTGATCGCAACGGCTACGAGCACGAATGATCCGAATCCAAGAAACAGCTTTTGTTTGTAATAGGAGCCCCACAGGAAGAGCAGCAGCGCATATACCCCCCACACACACGACAGGGTCAGCGACAACGCGGTATGATTGATGATGGAGCCATATTCTTCAAAGGCGCTTTCGATCTGCACCGTGAGAAGTCCCCCTACGATTAGATGCGCCAGCAAGGCATAAAGGCTCGTTAGCATACGGTCGACATGGGCAGTGAGGCGGAACTTGCGATACAGGGAGAAGTAGAATCCGAGTGCAGCAAGCAGCATCCATGAGACCGCGCCCCAA
>JARBUQ010000498.1 GCA_029239545.1 Paenibacillus sp. | reverse complement strand
CGTAGGAGTTATTAATATATCAATGCCCTTGGCATACATAGCTGTGCGAGCAAGCGGCATATAATTTTCCCAGCAAATCAAACCGCCGATTCGGCCATATGGAGTATCAATAACGGTTAGTGTGCTTCCATCCCCTTGTCCCCACAAAAGCCGCTCAGCCCCGGTCGGCATTAGCTTGCGATGCTTCCCTAGCACTTCGCCTTCCGGTCCTACATAGAGAATTGAATTATACAGAGTGGATTTGCTCCATTCCTGATCCCGCTCGACCACCCCGACAATCAGATACACACCATACTCCTTGGCAATCTCGCCTATTACGTCGGTGTCCTTGCCAGGAATATCTATCGCATTCTCCCAGTACCTGGCCCAATCCACTCTCCCGCTGACTTGACGGCTGCCTACTCTCGTCCCGAATGTCAGTCCTCTGGGATAACCCGGGATAAAGGTTTCAGGGAATACAACCACCTTGGCTCCTTGCGCAGCCGCTGCTCCGACATGTTCAGCGATTTTTTGCAGGGATGAGGCCTTGTCGAACAGAACTGGTGCAGCTTGAACAACCGCAATGGTTAGATTAGATGGCCTGGTTATCAATGGCATGTCCCCCTGTCAATTGAGCTTAAATAATATACTTCACAACAATGATCAAAATGACAACCAATACAATTGCCGACAGCACATACAACGCTACTAAACGGGCCCAGTTGCTGTTCGTTCTTGCTGAATATCCCGTATTCGTTTTTGCATTTTCTTTGGAGAAGCCGATTAGCAATGTACCCACAAGCCCTACAAGTACAATCGTTACAATAATAATAGTCGGAATCAACATGAGCATATCCCCCCTCATCTAATATCTTACCTTGATCATATAAGAAATCATCCTCAAATGAACCATCCAAATGGATACTAATATAACCATCCAATTTGATATAATAACATAAATACTGTATTTAATCAGGTGAGGTGCAGGCATGTGGACGCCCGATCGTAAGAGCAGCAAACCGCTTTATCATCAAATCGCCGACTATATTGAGCGCCGAATCGCCTACGGGGAATTTCCGCCAGGCAGCCTGCTTCCCTCCGAGAGAAAATTCGCCTCCCAACTGGAGGTCAACCGGAGCACAGTCGTACAAGCTTATGATCAGCTTCGTGCGCAAGGACTCATTGAAGGCAGAACCGGCAGCGGGACCCGAGTCAGCTTGTATAAATGGGGTGTCACTCCAAAGCATACCCCGAACTGGCGGCAATATGTTGAAGGCGGTACGTTCCTGCCGAATCTGCCTTTTCTGCGTCGCATTCGAGAAGAGGCTCACAATCATGCACACATGATTGATTTTGCGAGTGGGGAGTTAAGCCCAGATCTGTGCCCGAATGATGCATTCCGACAGCTTCTGCAGGATCGTCCTTTCCATGACCATCTAGGCTACGACAACCCGCAGGGTTACGTCCCCCTCAGAGAAACGCTGGTCACACATTTGCTGAACTATCGCAATATCAAGGCGACGGACTCCTCCATCCTGATCACATCAGGCTCGCAGCAATCCTTGTATCTGATTACTCAATGCCTGCTTAGTCCGGGGGATGCCGTTGCTATCGAGGATCCCTCCTACTGCTACTCATTACCAATGTTCCAATCCGCCGGCCTTCACTTATACCGTCTTCCCGTTGATGATAAAGGGGTTCGACCTGCAGATGTGCTTGAGCTGTATCGTAAGCATCGGATCAGGATGATTTTTCTCAATCCTCAATATCAGAACCCAACCGGCAGTGTGTTAGATCCAGCACGGAGGGAGCAATTGCTTCGGATTTCTGAAGAATTAGGTATTCCTATCGTAGAGGATGACCCATTCAGCCTGACTTCATTCCAGCATTGCCCGCCCTTGCCTATGAAATCTTATGATACCAACAGCAACGTGCTCTACATCGGCTCTCTATCCAAAATAGCAGCTTCCGGCTTTCGAATCGGTTGGATGGTCGCTCCTCAATCGGTTGTAAGTCGATTGGCTGATGCCCGCCAGCAAATGGACTTTGGACTTAGCATTGTACCGCAGTGGTTGGCTGCTCAATATTTGGCATCGGATTATTTTGAGCATCAGCTGTTCAGCCTGCGAGAAGCACTGGCGAGAAGATGCAGACTGCTGGTAGAGTCACTTCGGGAGGAGCTGTCGCAGGAAGTTTCCTTCGAGGTCCCCTCGGGCGGTTTGAATCTCTGGTGCAAATTACAAAAGCCGGTCAATGATTACAAGCTGCTTGAAGAGGGGATCAAACGGGGAGTGCTGTTCGTACCGGGCAGTGTATACGGCTCTGAGCCGGGGTTCGTCAGGCTGTCCTTCGCCAGGCCCAAAGAGGAGCATATCCGACCAGGTGTAGTTAAGTTCGCAGAAGCTCTGCGTTTCTTGCGGGTGATGCCGACTTCATCCGTCAAACATTAGGCAAGCCTTCGAGCGATGGACCGTCATTAGCAACTAATAATTGGACGCTTTACTTGATGCCGACTTCATCCGTCAAACATTAGGCAAGCCTTCGAGCGATGGACCGTCATTAGCAACTAATAATTGGACGCTTTACTACGAGTATGGAGATTATGCTGTGTACTTTGCTGCCGATTCTGAGCATGGGGTTATCCAGTCCATGCTGCTCAAGCAGAAGTGAAGAATACGCAAGGGGACTGCGGCAATGGCGCAGTCCCCTTAATTATGAGCAATAACCAGACCGTACTAATAATAAACCCAGCTAAACAAAGGAGCCGGGGCGCCGGGACCCAGAGTGCTGGAGGCATTAGTGACACACGACTATACTAATAACAAAGCCACATTAACTAATAAATCGACAATTCAGCCTTACAGCAGCAATAGTACGCCAAACTAAATTACTATCTCGACAACTCTTGCTCACGCAGCAATTAGTACACCAAATTGAACCACTAACTCGACAATTCTACTTACCCAGGAACTAGTAAGCCAACCTCGACAACTCTGCTCACGCAGCAATTAGTCTGCCAAACTAAACTACTTTCTCGACTACTCTGCCTTACGCAACAATTAGTAAGCCAAACTAAACTACTAACTTAGCTGGCTTCTACATTAATTTACTTCCTCTAACTAATTGGCTCCTAATGAGGATTTTCCCCGGGATTAGTTTCATTAGCCTTATTATTTGTTTACTTTGCCTGGCTGACACACGTTGCTGCTCCTACTCCACGACCACACTTCCACCCAAGGCACCCAGGACCAATTGAGTCGAAGGCGGGAGGAAGAGGTATACGGATGGATATCTGCGTGTTTTCCGAGTTTGTTCGAGGTGGAAAATTGGAATACCTTTGAAGCGGAGTCACTACAGAGGTATTCGGGTAGTGTGGAGAATATCATTAATTTATAGGCTGAGCGGACAGCAGATCCGTTATATGTGTCCAAAAGCACACATCGCGGGTTTTGGCGGACACAGGTTCCGCTATTCCTGTTAACAGGGGCATTTTAGCGTGCATTCATTGCCAATAACGGAACCTGGGTCCGCGAGCAGGCCAAAAACCGGGGTTTTGGAGGGACGGAACGTGTGTCCACATCGCATTGGCCAGCGCCGTCCTCCTAACGCTGCCAAGACGGACAGACAGGCAATCGCCAAGAAACGATGATCGTACTTGCGAATTCAGAGGCAGAACCAAACTAATTGGCTCTCCATCCTGAGCGCCTCAGCGCTGAAACACAAGCGGAAAATGTTCTCCCGCTAATATTTCACCCGGTTGAATATTCACGTACTGCAGCATCGGATGCTGTTTGTCCGGTACGTAGCGAGTATGACCCGGCATATAGTGGACGGCAATGGCGCGACGCTTCTTCTCCGAACGATTATGCGGACTGCCGTGCCAGGTCAGGGAATGGTGATAGCCCACTTGGCCCTTCTTGATCTCGAACGGAACCGCTTGCACTACAGCATCCGCTGGCAACTGGTCTGGCTGTCGGTGGACAGGCATGAACCGCTCATCGGCTGACAAATACTTTTGATGGTTCCCCCACTTATGGCTCCCTGGAACCATCCACATACAGCCGTTCTCGATCGTTGCATCATCCAAAGCCACCCAAGCGCTCACCAGATCGGCAGGCTGAATGATCGGCCACAGCGGGTGATCCTGATGCCAGGCTGTCGGACCGCCCGTCACCGGCGGTTTGTACTGGATCTGATCATGCCAGATGCGCAATGTATCCGTCCCGCACAGCTGAGCGATCTCTTCACAGATCCGGAGGTTATGGGCATGCTGCAAGTAAGCATCGCTTGCCATCCAGATGTTCACGATCTGTACAACCTTCTCATTTGCCACCATCTTCATCCCGTCATAGGGCGAATCCGACTCTTCTTTCATATTCCGATTTAATACAGGGGGCCTTACCGATTTGCCTTCCATAACGAGATCAAGCTCCTCGCGCAGCAGCTCTACCTCGCTGTCGCTCAGTACTACATCCCCTTTAAGAAATCCGTTCCGTTCAAACTCCTCCACCTGCGCCGCACTAAGCATTCGCCATACCCCTCTCCATTGATCTCGTCTTGTTTCAAGTGATATAGTTAGTATACAAAGGAACAGCTGGAATGTATTTCAACGAACCTATGCGTCATTTATACTTTTCCCATATTGTTGTTTTCAGGGGTGAAAATGCATTGAATTTAGGCTCCATATTGGCCTTGACGCCAGTAATCAATTTTGCCATAAGAGATGCCGCCGAGCCTGAAAGATCCTGGGGACCTCGAACGATCCCGGACTGCCAATTCTTCTATGTGATTGAAGGGGAAGCCGAGCTGCTAATGAATCAGAATCGCTACCGGATCTTACCTGGACAATGTGTATTTTTTGGAGCAGACTCTCCCCACCATTTATCAACTTTAACAGCAGTAAGCTTTTATAGCGTTCATTTTCATTGGTCCCATCACTCGCCTGAGCCGATTCATCCTGCCTATCGAATCAGGTTATGCGACCCTGGCGAACTATCCTGTCACACGGATCTTTACGAGTTAGACATTCCTTCAATAGGTACAATCAAGATTCCCCACTGGTTCGAGGCTCCCGAGCTGGAGCAGCTGTTCATCCGTATTGCCAAAGAATATCAAGCCGAGAAGCCAGGTTATCCCTTCATGCTGAGAGCACTAATGATGGAGCTTATAACAAGCCTTACACGTCATATAGTGAATCAATCCCTCATCCGAACGAACAAGATTGAAGCAGCTCTTGAGGTTATGCTTGCCTTTCCGGAGCAGGAGCGGACAGTTGAGCAGCTTGCCGCTCTGTGCGGCTACCATCCTACTTATTTCACAAGGCTCTTCAAGGAGGAGACTGGAAGAACGCCCAAGCATTATATGATCTCGGAGAAAATCAAACGCGCAAAGCAGCTTCTGCTCAGCGGTGAATCGCTTGAGGGTATCGCACATAAGCTGAATTACAACAACCTTCACTATTTCAGCCATCAGTTCAAAAAGGAAACCGGATTAAATCCAAGCGAGTTCAGGCAGCAAGGAAACGTAACAACTACCATTGCAGAGCGAAATTAAACCTCACAATCGGACTATACAGAAAAAACCGCCCTTTCAACAGAAGAAGGGGTGGCTCTTTTGTATGCGCTATCTATTGCAGTTGAAGTTAAAGCTTGATCTCTTTAATGTGGATTTCTCTGGAGTGACTCAGATCAAGGAATCGATTATCCACCTTTATAAGCGGAGTCTCTATGCTGTGAGGGTTCAAATACACGACCTTCCCGATCCGGCCATCTGTTAATACTACTTGCCTACCCACTAATTTCTGCATAATACTATCCAGGAATATGGAAACAATGTGAGGGTTAAGCGCTCCGAACTTCCCTTGCCTCATCTGGGTCACAATCTCGTGGAAGGCGATGGCCGGGCGATAGGGACGATCTGAAGACATCGCATGAAAAATATCGGCAACAGCTACAATCGAACTGAGAAAATCTATATTATCTTTTCCAACTCCGAGCGGATATCCAGAGCCATCTTCACGTTCATGATGCTGCAAAGCCACCCTAGCCACACGTTGGTTCAGCTCTGGCGTTGCCTTCAGCATTTCATACCCATAAATCGTATGTTTCCTGATCACCGCAAGCTCCCGATCCGTAAG
>JARBUQ010000497.1 GCA_029239545.1 Paenibacillus sp. | reverse complement strand
GTAAATGGCATAAGTAATTTTGTCTTCAAGCTGCAAAGGGTAGTATACTGATGTCAACTACTGTCGGGAGGGGAACGGCCTTGTATCAGAATGATTCGGATCTTAGCATAGATGGATCAGGACGTTTATTTACGAAGGTTATGATAGGTTGTCTGCTGTTTGACATCATGATTCGGTCTGACGTGTTGAGAGATACTCCTTCCGAGCAGCATAATCACTCCGCTTTCGAGGTACATTATTTCATGTCAGGCTCGGGTACGCTGCGGATTGGCTCAACCGAAGAGACAATTACGCCCGGGACCGTGCTTCTGATCAGTCCCAATGTCTATCACTCGATTCGGGTTCATGCCGGACATCCGGTTCACAGGCACTTTATCCAGTTTTCCTATGAGGAGTCCGGAATGGACGGGAGTTCCTTACAAAGGCAGGAGAGGTTGGACATTGTTCGTATTTTGTCGGGAATTGATTACAAGCTATTCGTAGATGAGCATATGGATCAGACCCTTCGCATTATAGAAAGTATTTACATAGAAAAGGAATGCCCCCACACGGGGTTCTACAGTCAACTCCAGAGCTTGATTACTCAGCTAATCATCCGGCTGGTCCGCTCACTCTCCCTTACCCCTTCGATTGGCACCATACCGCTCAAAATCAACGATAATATGCGCACTACCTTGATTGACGGATTTTTTGATCGTTACGGGGAGGATCTGACCATTGAGGATTTGGCGAGTCAGTTGTACTTAAGCACCAAACAGACGAATCGAATAATAAAACAATATTACGGCACATCGTTCAAGCAAAAGCTGCTTACAACCCGAATTCAGATTGCAATGGAGCTGTTGACAACGAGCGATCTCAGCGTAGAGAGCATTTCCGAGCAGGTAGGGTATTCTTCCATATACAACTTTTGCAAAGTGTTCAAACAGCGATCAGGCCTTACTCCGGGTCAGTACCGTGCGCTTCAGATAGGAGGTAGTTAAAAAAAGACTATAGCCTGCAATGCATCTGCCTTCCATTATTAAACGTAAAAGAGACTTGAAGCTGGATGTCCAGTGTCCGGATGGGAAGGGAAGCTCATGTCCAGATTTCTGAGGGCAAACATTTCATTCGCTCCGGAGAGCTGACTGAGTTCAAGGATTTTACATTATTCCACGAGGTCAAGCCATACCGTGACAATGCCAAAAGTCGCTGAAATACATCATTGACACATATACGGCTTAATTTTTATTGGGGAATATGGTACACTTTTAGGGCTGGCACAAGGGGTCTGATCTTTTTGTCGCGTATTATCTATAGTTAGGATGGATGAAATGGCAGGGATGAGTAACAGTAAGCAGCTCAAAAGAAAGAACCTGATCTTATTTCTCGGCTTAATCTTGATTGCCCTTCTGATCGCAGCGGGGACTTTGTATTATGTCATGACCAGAGATACACAGTATCCAGGAGCACCGCAAGCTCTGCAAAAGGTAGAGTGGGTCAAAGAACTCAAAGATGAATATGACGTAATTGTGACTGGAACAGATCCTGAAGGTATCGTAACTGCAATATCCGCATCCCGCAACGGGTTAAGCACGTTGTTAGTAGACATTGGTGAGCGGGAAATATTGGGCGGTTTGATGACGATCGGTTGGTTGAACAGCTTGGACCACAATTATGATATCGAGAAATTACTGCCAACCGGGAACACAGATATTCTTAATAAGGGTTTGTTCTCCGAATGGTACAAGCAGGTTGAAGGTGATTCATTCGACGTTATTACGGCGGCTAACGCTTTTAATCAAATGGTCAAAAATGAGAAAAATATAGACTTGTATATGAAGGCTAAGGCGATGGAGCCCATTCTGGATAATGGGACGAACGGGACGAAGACGCTATCAGGTCTTACGATAACAAAGGCTGATGGAAGCAAGCAAAGCGTCAAGGCCAAATCGATCATTGATGCAACCCAGGATGCTGACATTGCTGCAGCAGCAGGGGTTCCTTTCACGATCGGCCGCGAGGATCTGAATGACAAGCAAGCAAGAATGGCGGTAACACTCGTATTCCGTTTGAACAATGTAACGCCGGAAGTATGGAAGCAAGTTCAGAAGCGTCTAAAGGATGACGGGGATCCTGGCACTGATGCGAATGAGCTGAGTGCATGGGGATACGGGGAAATGCAGAAGTATCCGGCCGAAAACAAGGAACGTGTGAAGATGCGCGGTCTGAACATCGGACGCCAGAATGATGAGACGATGCTCATTAATGCGCTCCAAATATTCGGCATTGATGGGTTGGATCCCAAGTCCCGTGCCGAAGCGATTGAGATCGGGAAGAAAGAGCTGCCGTTCGTATTGGCGCATATGAAGAAGCTGTATCCGGAATTTGCAGGGGTTGAGCTGGATGCAACGGCACCTGAGCTCTATATCAGAGAAACCCGCCATATGCAGGGCGAATACCGACTGACGATGGTCGATGTGATGGAGAATCGGGATCAATGGGATCGCATTGCGTTCGGCTCCTATTCAGTCGATATCCAACGCATCTCGCCAACGGATAGTGGTGCAGTTATGAGCCACCCGGACAAGTATGCGATTCCATTCCGCAGTATTGTACCTCAGCAAGTAGACGGCTTGCTTGTAGTCGGTCGTTCTGCGAGCTTCGATACATTGCCACATGGGAGCGCTCGGGTTATACCGGTAGGAATGGCGACCGGTGAAGCGGCTGGCGCTGCTGCCAAGCTGGTGAAGGAAAAGGGAGTGACGTTCCGCCAGCTGTCTGGATCGAAGGATCAGATTGCTGAGCTGCAGACGATGCTGAATAAGCAGGGCATGGATCTCAAGGCTTATCAGATTAAGCCGAAATTTTATATGCAGCAGAAGGCGTACGAAGGACTGAAAACGATGGTCAGCATGGGACTTGTTGTTGGAGGTTATGATAACAAAGGCTTTGATACTGAGCCCGTCTCGAATCCTCAGCGAATGGTCAATCTTATGCTTGGTGTGAAGAAGATCCATAAGCTGACTGGTGATCCAACTTCAGCACTCGTTTCCGTTACAGATCCTGCCAAGTCGGCGCTTACTACTGATCAGGCTGCTCTCACGATAGCCAAAGCAGTTGGTTTGAATCCGGCGGCAGGTCAAGCCATACAAGAGCTTCAGAACAAAGGGTATTTGAAGAAAGAAACCATTGACGGAATCGCCGATAAGACGAAGCTGAACAACGGGGATACGTACATGATGATTCATGATCTGGTAGAGAAGATCAAAAAATAATCAAGCTATTCGGAACTGAACCAGAGAAATATTGAGAATTTGTAACACAAATGTAATCTGTTTAACATGTCCCCTTAATATAACTGGGTTATACTAATTAACGACCCCCTTTTTAAAATATATCTCTTTAAGGCCCACAGCTTCCTGCTGTGGGCCACTTTCTTGTGTGGGATGCTTTTTTGTTTAAGTTGGTTCGTTCATTTATTTCGTTCAAATAGATGCCGAGGGCGTCGATTCACAGCTCTCATCCACTGATTCCGGGATTATCATTGGTCATGATTGCGTTCAATTTCGGATTCTGTGCTCGACAAGTTTCGCTCCGAGCGCAGCTCCCAGTTCGAGGTGTGCACAAATCAGAAAAGGTGAAGCTAGATTGAGTGT
>JARBUQ010000033.1 GCA_029239545.1 Paenibacillus sp. | reverse complement strand
ACGGTTCTGTCATTGATTTGACGAATATGAAGAGTGTCCAGGCTGTAGATACATATACCGTCAGCTTCACCCTGAAGGAAGCACAATCCACCTTTATCGGACAGCTCGTATCCACTGGGATTGTGCCCAAACATGCTTACGGCAAACAATATGCCGAGCATCCGCTGGGCTCCGGTCCGTTCAAGCTCGTTCAATGGGACAAAGGACAGCAAATTATTGTTGAAGCCAATCCCGAATATTACGGGAAGAAGCCGCAATTCAAGAAAATGACGTTCCTCTTCCTGAGCGAGGATGCTTCATATGCTGCAGCCAAGGCTGGCAAGGTGGACGCAGCTTATATTCCATCTGCCTTCAGCAAGCAAGCGGTTTCTGGAATGCGGATTGAAGCTCTTAAAACCGTGGACAACCGCGGAATCTCATTTCCTTACACCCCATCAGGCTCGAAGACTAAGGAAGGGTATCTGATTGGAAACGATGTAACCTCGGATATTGCCGTTCGTAAAGCAATTAACGTTGCTTTGGATCGTAAGGCTCTTGTAAAAGGAGTACTGGAAGGACACGGCTCTCCAGCTTACAGCGCGGTTGACGGACTTCCCTGGTGGAATGCTCAAGCTGTGTTCGAGGATGCCAATCCGGCTCAAGCGAAGAAGCTGCTGGAAGCAGCAGGCTGGCAGGATAGAGATGGTGACGGGATCGTCGAAAAAGGGGCGCTGAAAGGACAATTCACGTTGATTTATCCTTCTGGTGATGTAACCAGACAATCGTTGTCGTTGGCTGTCACGGATATGATCAAACCGATCGGGATCAAGATCTCTGTAGAAGGCAAGAGCTGGGATGATATTACCAGCCTCATGCATTCCAATGCGGTTATGTTCGGTTGGGGGAGTCATGATCCTTTGGAGCTGTACACGATATCCAGTAGTAAATATGGAGGCGTAGACTATTATAACCCTAACTTCTACAGCAATCCCAAAGTGGATGAATGGATGGAGAAGGCGCTTAAGAGCAAGACGGAAGAAGCTGCATGGGATAATTGGAAAAAAGCACAATGGGACGGTTTTACCGGGTCCGCTTTTCAAGGTGATGCACCATGGGCCTGGTTAGTAAATATTGATCACCTCTATCTTGTTAAGGACAAGCTTGATATCGGCAAACAGCAAATTCATCCGCATGGTCATGGGTGGCCTATAACCGACAATATTGCAGAGTGGGGCTGGAAGGACTAGAAGAAAGCTGGAGGGAACAAGTATGAGCCCCAATAGATGGTTAGCTTTTATAGGATTGAAGGGCTTGCGACTGCTTTCCCTATTAATCACAATCAGCATTCTCTCCTTTTGGTTAGTCAATTTCTCTCCAATCGATCCGATTCAGGCCTATGTGGGGGCAGACATGCTAAGAGTAAGCCCTGAGCAGAGGCTGGAGATTGCTGCCTATTGGGGATTGAATGATCCTCCTGTCGAGCGCATGCTCAGATGGGGTTCGGCACTAATACAGGGGGATTTGGGCACTTCGATGATTTATCGGATTCCGGTTAGTGAGGTTATTCGTGAGCGATTCCTAAACTCTCTGGCTCTGATGGGGGTATCCTGGCTGTTATCTGGAGTTATTGGCTTTGTCTTAGGAGTGGCAGCCGCTATGCGCAGAGGGACCTGGCTGGATCGGTTAATTAAAAACTATTGTTATTTACTGGCTTCGACTCCTACGTTCTGGATGGCGCTCTTGCTTCTGCTTGTATTTGCTGTATGGTTAGGTTGGTTTCCTGTTGGGTTAGGGGTACCGGCGGGTGTGTTGAGTGAGGATGTAACGCTATCTGATCGCATCCAGCATCTTATCTTACCTGCGATTACACTGAGTATTATCGGCGTTTCCACGATCGCTTTGCATACGCGTCAAAAGCTGATCGATGTGCTGGACAGTGATTTCATCTTATTCGCCAGAGCAAGGGGAGAGCGTGGCTTGAGGCTGTTCTGGAGACATGGACTTCGTAATATCGCTTTGCCTGCTCTGACTCTGCAATTCACATCTTTTGGCGAATTATTCGGTGGAGCTGTGCTGGCAGAACAAGTGTTCTCTTATCCCGGATTAGGTCAGGCTACTGTGGATGCGGGGTTGAGAGGCGATGTACCGCTATTGCTTGGACTGGTGCTTTTCAGCGCTTTGTTCGTTTTTACAGGTAATCTGATTGCAGACCTGTTGTATCGACTTGTCGATCCGAGACTGAAGGAGGAGACGATTCGATGAATGCAATGGACGTCAACAAACTTGGGAAAAAAGTGCTCTTCCTTCTGCTGAATCGCCGACAGGCTGCTATGACGGTAAGCTTGGCAGCCCTCCTAATCGTAATCGCTCCCTTGATTGGGGGGATGTTCGTCGATGAGTCGTCCCTCTCCACCAGTTTGGAAGCAAGAAACCTTTCTCCTTCCTTTGCTCATTTATTCGGGACGGATTGGTTAGGCAGAGATATGTTTGCACGCACAGTCAAGGGACTCGCATTAAGTGTGAAGGTTGGCTTCATAGCGGCTGTATGCAGCTGTGTTATTGCTGTTGTGTTAGGCTTGTTATCCGCTGCCGGCAAAACAGCAGATCGTATCGTTTCCTGGTTAATCGATCTGTTTTTGAGTGTTCCTCATTTGGTTGCTCTTATCCTGATTGCTTTTGCATTCGGGGGTGGGATGAAGGGTATTATTGTTGGCATTGCGCTAACGCATTGGCCTAGCCTGGCCCGATTGCTGCGCGCGGAAGTGATGCAGCTTAAAGCTGCGGAGTATGTACAAATCTCGAAGCGTCTTGGCAAATCAGGTTGGTGGATTGCTACCCGCCATCTGCTGCCTCATCTGGTTCCTCAGCTGCTGGTCGGGCTGCTGCTGTTGTTTCCGCATGCGATTCTTCATGAAGCGGCTGTTACCTTTTTGGGCTTAGGATTATCTCCGCATCAGCCTGCGATTGGCATTATTTTGTCAGAATCGATGAGGTACTTATCCACAGGCATGTGGTGGTTAGCTTTGTTTCCGGGGTTGTGCCTGCTTTTGACCGTAAGATCCTTTGATATACTGGGAGACCACTTACGCAAGTTCATAGATCCGCGACGATCTCGGGAATAATGCAGGAAGGAGGCTCGATGCAACGATGCCTTTGTTAGAGGTAAAGGACTTATGTGTTTCATTTAACCATTACACAAGTGCATTCATTCAAGAGACGATTGAAGTGCTGCATGGAGTAGAGCTTACCTTGGAAAAAGGCGAGATCGTAGCTGTTGTAGGATCCAGCGGCTCAGGCAAAAGCTTGCTGGCACATGCTCTGATGGGGATTCTTCCTGGAAATGCACGTGCTTCAGGCACGATACGCTACAAGGGGGAACCCTTAACTGAAAAAAAACTAGGGCAATTGCGGGGGACAGAGCTTGCGCTTATTCCGCAGTCTGTTAACTATCTGGATCCACTTATGCGTGTAGGGACACAGGTTCAAAATGCTCCTAATAACGGGCGTTCAATGGAGCAAGTACATAGAACATTGCAGCGACTGGGCTTGTCTTCAGCAGTGTCAGAACGGTATCCTTTTGAATTATCTGGCGGGATGGCCAGGCGCGTGCTTCTCTCAACCGCTATCGTAAGCGGGGCGCAGCTCATTGTTGCTGATGAGCCCACGCCCGGCCTGCATGCACAAGTGGTAACCGAGACCCTGCAGCAGTTCAGGGAGCTTGCCTCTCATGGCTGCTCTATTCTGCTCATTACGCATGACATTGAAGCAGCCCTGCTTGTTGCCGATCGTATTGCAGTGTTCTACGCAGGTACGATTGTTGAGACTGCACCAACGGAAGATTTTGCGGGGCATGGCGAAAGGCTGCGTCATCCTTACAGCAGAGCGTTGTGGCGAGCCTTGCCGCAAAATGACTTCATGCCCATCCCGGGCGCTCAGCCTCAGCCTGGTTCTTTACCGAGCGGTTGTACATTCGCACCTCGCTGTAAGCTTGCCACTTCAGAATGTAACACAGCTCAGCCTGAGACTCGTGAAGTTCGCGGCGGAATGGTGAGGTGTGTTCATGCTTCTTGATGGGAATAATCTCGGCTTTCAGTATAAGAAGAATGATTGGGTATTCCGAGGGTTCAATATTGCTATCCAGCCTGGAGAAATTGTCGGATTAGTCGGGCCCAGCGGCTGCGGAAAAACGACATTGGGACGTGTATTAGCGGGCTATGACAAGCCTCATGAGGGAAGGGTCGTTCTCCATGGGAGCACACCTTACAAGAAAGGCTACAACCCTATACAGATGGTGTTTCAACACCCCGAGAAAGCCGTTAATCCCCGTTGGAAAATGCGTCGTATGGTACAGGAAGGCTGGGAAATCGACTCTGAATTCCTGGAGGAGCTTGGAATTGAAGAGGTGTGGATGGATCGTTGGCCGAATGAACTGTCAGGAGGGGAACTGCAGCGCTTCTGCGTAGCACGTTCGCTCGGACCGCTGACCAAGTTTCTTATAGCAGATGAAATGACCACTATGCTGGATGCGGTTACCCAAGCTCAGATCTGGCATGCGCTGCTCGGCAGAGCTCGCCAACTTCAATTAGGCATGTTAGTTATTAGTCATGACGAGCATTTGGTCAACCGGATCTGTCATCGTGTGATCCACTGGAATAGTTCAGATCAATAATATGCAGAGGTTCAAAACCCCCTTCTAGATCGGATATCCGATCTTATGAAGGGGGTTTTATGTTATTGTAATTTGTGAATCGCATGTGCAAATAGAAGGGATTAAAGGCAGGATATTGAATAAGTATCATGTTGGGAACTGAGGAAGGGATGATCGCTATGAACGATTTGGAGAAGCAGCAAGCAGGCACTGAGAAGCAGAATTTGCTCGAACAGTTTCAGACTTGGCTCGATTTCGTAAGGTCACTAGAGCTAGATGAGGTCAAATGGAATCTCTCTCTTGGCGATGGCAGGTGGACGGTACGCGAGGTAGTCAGTCATATTGCTCTTTGGGATCAATATTTCCTGGTCGGAGCAATTGAGAAGATCCATGATGGGGTTCCGTTGACGGTCAAACATTTAAATTACGACGAGTTTAATGAGAATGCAAAGAGTTACGGCAAACAAACAAGCGTGGCCGATCTCTCCGATCTCGCCTTTACTTGCAGACAACGCTTATTGGACACCATTGAAACATTTCCTGAACCTGTTTTTTATAATGAATATGCAGATGCAGATGGACATCCTTTTACAGTCGTCCAATATTTAAAGGATTTCATCTGGCATGACCAGCATCACCTGGCCCAAATGAAACCTCTCTTGTAGAATCAACTTTGAGGAGTGGGAGCTATGAAGGCAACTGTCGTTATTGTAACTGCGCTTTTGTATTTGTTGGTCACATTTTTTGGATTGGGTCCTGTTCTATTTGCAGATGGAAGCTTTAACGAAAGAATGATAACTTTATTCGTGGTCATCGTGATCTACATTGGGATAACGTTAGCGTTACGCTGGATTTGGAGACGCTTGAACCGTAAGTGATACGTAGAGGAGATCTGCCAACTTGAAGCTGACAACCATTCTATTTGATTTTGACGGGACAGTAGCGGATACACTGCCTGTTTGTTTTCATGCATTAAGAGAAGTATTCCGCACCTATGATGGGCTGGAATTGGATAACGAGAGTATTGTAGCTTTATTCGGTCCAACCGAGCCTGATATTATTCGATTAAATCTGAAGCATAAGGATCAGGTAGAGCAGGCAGTTAAACTATTTTTTGAACTGTATGACAGCCATCATCAACAATTGGTGCATGCTTCACAGCCTGTTTATGACATGCTTCTCGCCTTGAAGCGTGACTCTTATAAGCTTGGGCTGGTGACGGGCAAAGGGAGTCAAAGCCTGGCTATTTCCTTGAAGCATCTTGGACTCGAAGGATTGTTTGATGTTGAAATAAGCGGTGATGATGTGGAGGAGCCTAAGCCGCATCCTGAAGGGGTAATACTGGCTATGAAGCGGCTCGGTGCAACCCCCGCTGAAACTATGTTTCTGGGCGACAGCATAGCGGATATCCGGGCGGGAAAAGCAGCGGACGTCCTGACAGCGGCGGTTCAATGGTTCGAGCTTGTTCAGACGAAGCACTTCCAGGTCGCTCCTGATATTTTGTTCACAAGCCCTGCTCAAATAACAGAATATGTAACTGCTCAGAGAGGCAACCAGAGGGGATCTCTGGAATGAGGGTGTAGCTGATGACCGAACTTGTTGGAAGTAGATACAAAGCAATTATTTTTGACATGGACAATACGATCCTGCGGTCCCGGATAGATTTTCCCGCAATGAAAGTGGATTTGTTCGAGCTGCTGATCCATCATGAGATCCTGGACAGGCAATTCCCGCTGCACGAGCATACCATTGCCACATTACTGGAATCTTGCCGGGTCACAGGCATTATGAGCGAATCGGTAGAGAGGCTCATGTGGGATCGAGTAGCCCAGTGGGAGCGTGAAGGGATGTTGGATGCGGATCTGGAATCTGGAGCACTGGAGTTATTAGAGATGCTGCAGGACCGTTATCATCTTGTCATCCTCACTAATAACGCCAGACAGGCAGCACTTGATGCCCTTGAATTAACAGGAGTAACAAGCTGCTTCGAGCATATTGTGGGTCGGGAGCAGATGCAAGCCTTGAAGCCATCCCCTTCAGGCATTCAGTATATAATGAACCATTACCCTGAGATCAGCCACTCTGAATGGCTGTCGGTGGGGGATGCGTGGATTGATGGTAAAGCCGCACAGCAGGCCCATATAGATTTTATTGGTTATTGTACCAAAGAAGAGGAATTCGTACGCAGAGAGATTCCAGTACGAGCAAGGTTGACCTCTCTTATGGATCTGGTAGCATATCTGGAGTGATCCGCTTGTTTGCAGCATTGCTGAAGGAGCGAATAAAGCAAAGCCCTCAATCCAAAATGGACGGAGGGCTTATTTTTATTTCTATAAAGTTGTATGTTTGGTCAATCGATTATGCTTCAACCAAATCAGGTCTCTTTACTTGAAGAGGAGGAGGGATGAGCCAGCCCTTTTCTTTACTCATTTTTAGAATTTTCAACCCGATTGCTGCTTTAGTAAGGTGATATTTCCCGAATAGAGCCCCAATATCTTCTCTTATGGATTTCCCCATAACTTGACTGCAAGCAACGAGACCTACTGCGGTATCTGCTCCAATCATTGCAGCTATCTCTGGATCACTAAATCTCGCACCTACAGGAATGTCTTCGAACTTAACTTCTGGTCTTGTCGGCATTACTGGTGAGGTAGCAATCCCATTATGGGTAAGGATCGTGTCGCATTCACTGGCTTCAAGCTCAGCTTGATCAATTAACTCACCTAGTATTTTTTTTAGCTCTTTGTCACCGGCATGGAATTGTAAAGCTCTGTAACCTGAAATGAAACCTTTTGCCGCCATGGAAGACTGCCATAAATCAAATATTTCTCCGTAGTGTAGAGGTTCATCTTTAGAATTTCCACTTAAAATACCCACTGAATCATCTCCTGATATGAATTTTACATCCTCATTAGAATGCCAAAGTTTTAAATAAATATTCACTTTCAGCAGCTTAGCAATTGCCTAAAAACCCAAGACGACTTGAGGTATAAACAAAAAAACGCCCTGGACTTAAAAAGTCCGGAGCGAGATTTCTTAGCCTGATCAGGTGCGTTCAGGGTTCTTTCTTCTGAGACCAGCCAGTCCAGCTAGCCCAATTAACCCAAGCCAGCCCCAGTCAAAATTCCTGTCGTCTGTTGCTGCATTTGTTCTGTAGTTGTTCATATTCATTGAAGTTCCTGGAGTACCCACTACCATTCCATCATTTGTTCCTTGATTATTGCCTTCTGCAAACGCTGGTAGTGCCAACACAAACGTCAAGCATGTGATGATAAGAAATATTGACCAAGTTTTCTTCATTTTTATTTTGCCTCCCTCTAATTTAAAGTGCTTTTGTTTCTTATTATGTTTTGTCCTGTTTTAAAACAAATTATTCTGCAAAAAAATATGCATTTTTTTGTTTGAAATAAAACACAAAAAAACCGCTTAGCACAAGGCTTTGCGGAGGGAATGTTTTGGTACCCGCTTGCGCGGGCACCTCATGGGAGAGGAGAAACCGGACGAAGAGCTTATGGGGAAACGTAAGTCTTCTCCGCGGTTGTCTACGACACTTTCATGTCGATAGCACCATTTTTAACCGAATTCGATTGATTTATACATTCCAACGAACAAATTTTGTGAACTAATCACTCAATATGTTACGATAGCAGAAGGAAATTGCAAGGAACGAGGGACAGTACGTGAGAGTCATATCAGGAAGCGCAAAAGGAAGAACATTAAAGCCCGTTCCAGGAATGGGAACACGCCCGACAACAGATAAAGTCAAAGAAGCGATCTTTAGCATGATTGGCCCGTATTTCAATGGCGGCACCGTATTGGATCTATTCGCAGGAACAGGCGGGTTAGGTATTGAAGCGCTAAGCCGCGGGATGGACCGCGCTGTATTCGTTGACGCGGATAGACGCAGTGTGGAGATCATCAAGCATAATCTGCAGGTTACCCGATTGGCGGAGCAGGCGGAGGTGTATGTTAACGATGCGCAAAGAGCATTGAAGGCAATGGTGAAGCGGGAGGTTCGTTTCCGCCTAGTATTCCTGGATCCTCCCTATAAAGTGCGAACGATTGAGCAGCTCATTACGATGCTGCAGACTCTGCAGCTTGTGGAGGACGAAGCAACGATTGTTGTCGAGCATGACGCAGACTATGAGTGTGAAACAAGAATAGGGACTGCTGCATGTATTCGCAGGGCTACTTATGGGGATACATGTGTGTCTATTTATTCCCTGCAGAATGGAGGAGATGAAGGATATGAGCCGAGTGAAGCATGATTATACGGTGGCAGTATGTCCAGGCAGCTTCGATCCGGTAACGAATGGACATCTTGACATTATTGGCCGGGCGGCAGACATTTTTGATAAAGTGATTGTTACTGTAGCTACTAACAGCCAGAAAACGCCGCTATTCAGCGTAGAGGAACGCAAGCAGCTGCTGACCGAGGTGACAGCGCATTTGCCGAATGTAGAGATTGACAGCTTTGGCGGCTTGTTGATTAACTACATAGTGGAGAAAAATGCGCATGTGATTATCAAAGGACTTCGGGCGGTATCAGACTTTGAGTATGAGATGCAAATGGCTTCCATTAATCACAAGCTTAATGCCAAGGTGGAAACTTTTTTTATGATGACTCATCCTAAATTCAGTTATTTAAGCTCAAGTATTGTGAAGGAAATTGCACGCTACGATGGTCCGATCACGGATTTGGTTCCCGATCTTGTTGAAGCAGCCATCACAGCCAAGCTGAAGGCGAATAAGCAGGTTTAACCAGCCAGCAGGCAAGTGCATATCCACTTAAGCGAGGCATTCTAATGAATGGTTCTGTTTTTTCTGAGCAGTCCAATTATTCCGGATACCAGCACGTAAGTGGTTATTAGGAGAGCTAGCTGCATGAACCGTTCAGGCACAGCTTGCCATACACCGGCAGCTTCAATGATAGAGAATGAGCTTCTTTCGTTGCCGGGCCCCAGGAACAGTTTAAAGCTTGGCTCGATATGGGGAGCTAGCGCTTGAATCGGCTTCCATAGGATGAAGGTCAGGACGAATGCAGCACATCCATGCAAAAGCCTGTGCAGCATGAAGGGACGGTATCTTAAGTCGGTATGGCGTACCATGCTCTGTACCTGCAAATGCTGGGAGATCCCGCTCCAGCCCAGTGCGAAGCCTATGAAGGCAGCTTTCCATAACAGTGCAGATGAGACTATTTCCATCTGGCTAAAGGAATAAGCGCCAAGATGGAGCTCAAGCAGAGCAGGCAGCCAATTCGGAGAAGCAGGTCCCTGGAAGCCTAACCATTCGACAACCATCAGCATGAAATGATTGATAACTGGGGTTACTAAGGATAGCTGAAGAACATGCAGCATAACGGAGAACATTATTATGCAGCCGCCGATCACAAGCAAGGTTTGTATGGAGTTTTGTACAGCATCGCCCAGTAATTTGCCGAATGAGCGACCGTCTTCGAGACGAGCTTCGTGCATTTGACGAAGGAAGCGAACGGCGATTCCCTCTTTGCTTGTTTGGCTTGGTTTGAATGCCGACTTTCCCTCTTGGGGATAGGGCTGCAATTGTAATTGTTGGTTGTCGGAACGTTCCTTCCATAGGAAACGCATCAGGATCGCTGCGATTAACGCAGATATATAGTGAACAGCGGCAATAACTGTCCCAGTTGCTGGATGATGCAGGAATCCGGCTCCAATCACACTTAGGATCAGAAAAGGGCTGCTCATATGGGAGATAGCCAGCAGGCGTTCACCCTGCTCGCGGCTTACAGAGCCATCACTGCGCAATTTGCCCGTGATATGCGCACCTGCGGGCCCCCCGGCCAAGCTGCCCATCGCAATAGCCCATCCGCCAGCACCCGGAAGTCGGAATGCGAGCCGCATGAACGGATCAAGCAGGACGCCAAGTCCGCGAATTAATCCGAAGCCGATGAGCAGCTCAGAGATAATTAGGAAAGGGAGCAGCGCGGGAAAGACGATGTTCCACCACAGGGATAATCCGTGCAAGGATGATTGAAGAGCCCGATCGGGAAATATTAGAATGCAGAGTACGAACAAGGCTGTTAGTATCGCAAGTAGTACCGTGAAGGCCTTGTTCTTTGAATCCGATGAAATACCGTGTAACATTAGGCCATCTCCTCTTTGTGACAGGTGGTACAAGTTTACGCGTGTGCTGGATCATTTAGACCAAGCCATCTTGGATCGGATTCATACGGGGGAGAGAACAGTGAGCGAAGACAACTATAAGTCCAACCATTCATATGAAAAGACCCGGACGATTCGTAAGCGTAACAAGGGGCTGCGCGGTTTTTTGTTATCGTTCACCATTACGTTCGCCGCCCTTTATTTTTTATGCTTCGTGCCTGTACCGTACTATATTTATAAGCCTGGTACGGCGGAGAGCGTCAAACCGATGGTGCATGTCTCTGAACCCGATCCCGAGGAAAGAGGAGCATTCATGCTGACCACCGTCAGTTTGATTCCCAGGACGAATGTGCTTAATTTCTTCTTGGCTCAATGGGATCCGAATGCAGATGTGCAGCGCAAGAAGGATGTATTGAAGGGACAGTCTGAGCAGCAATTCATGCAGCGTCAAGAGATGATTATGCTGGAGTCGCAGAGCAGCGCTATACAAGCAGCCTATAAGCAAGCGAATATTCCTTATCAGCTCAAAAATGTCGGAGTTTATATAACAGAGACGAAGAAGGGGCTGCCTGCAGAAGCTGTGCTTAAGCCAGGAGATACAATCATTAAGGTTGACGGCGCTCCAGCTACCGGGATCAAAGATCTTCAAGCTGCTTTGACTGGCAAAAAAATTGGGGATAATATAGAGATTGGTGTAAAACGCGGTGCGGAGGAGCTGTCATTCAAAATTATTTTGGCTGATGTAGCGGCTTCTGTGACACCTGACGCCAGCCCTTCTGCCACTAACAGCCCTTCAACTGCCAAAGCAGGCATCGGGATCTCTACAGCAGATCTGCGATCTGTGGTTCCCGAGCAGGAGAGTAAGAAGGTTCAGATTCAGGCGGGTGAGATCGGAGGCCCCTCGGCGGGACTGATGTTTGCGCTTGAAATATTCAATCAGCTGACACAGGGCGACTTGTCCAAGGGATATCGAATTGCTGGTACAGGCACGATCGATGCTGCAGGTAATGTGTGCTCCATCGGTGGGATTGGTCACAAGGTAGTCGCTTCGGATCGGGAAGGAATTGACCTTTTTTTTGCGCCCAAGGATCGAACCGCCGGTGAGTGTGGACTGCCCGTGCCGGTTGCCAATGCTACGGATGCCCAGAAGAAGGCAGAGCAGATTGATACAACGATGAAGGTCATTTCAGTAGGTACATTGGAGGATGCTTTGAACTATTTGGCTGGGTTGCCGAATAAAACCTCTTGACGATTGTGAACGAAGGAAAGATGACAAGTACAAAAGGTTGACAAAACAGTTGAATCCCCGATATAATAATCTTTGTTTGTTTGGAGTGGTTGAGTATGATTCTTAATGTCCGTGATTTGCGTGCTAAGAACAATCGAATGGAATTCAAGGAGCAGATCGAACTGCCGTCTCTAACGTCAGGTCGCAGAGATATTGTTCGGGCCAAGCCGCTGCAAGTGACGCTTCAAGCCGTAGCTGTTGAGGAATTTGTGGAAGTTGCGGGAACGTTGGAATTGCAGGTCGAGCTTGTCTGTTCGCGTTGCTTGACGCCGTATAACCATTCACTTGAACTACCCTTTCGGGAAATGTTCGTTCAAGATGCCGAACAGGTGGACGAGGATGATGAGCATATGCATCTCGTAGTTCATGAGCGGGTGGACTTGTTGCCTTACATCGAAGAAACGGTGGAATTGGGGCTTCCGTATATCCCGCTTTGCAAGGAGAACTGTAAGGGGCTTGACTCGGAGACGGGCTTGAACCTGAATGAACACCCTGCTCCGCCTGTGGCGGACCGGATAGACCCTCGTTTGGAAGTGCTCGCCCAATTTTTTGAGAAACAGAAGAAACAGTAGATTTGTTTAAGGAGGTGGGAATCATGGCAGTTCCTTTTAGAAAAATATCCAAAACCCGCCGCGACAAGCGCCGCACTCACTTTAAACTGGTAGTACCGGGTATGGTGAAATGTGAGAACTGTGGAGAACTGAAGTTAAGTCACCACGTCTGCAAAGTTTGCGGAACTTACAAGGGTAGAGAAATTGTACAACTATAACAGTTTCTGACAATCAAGCACTTCATCTTCAGTGGAGTGCTTTTTTGTTTACTTAAATTTCCTACTCCATACAGGATCGCATTCGAAATGTGGGTTAAATCGTGGATTGGGCTTTTCTTTTTCAAGGGAATTTAATATACTAACTTAGTACCAGGTAACAAAGGCTGATTCTACATATCGTTAACTAATAGTTGGATTCTATAATGCTAAGGGGGTGGCCGTCATCGAGCGGATGCCGAAACGTCAGCGCCAGCAGCAGCTGGCTCGAGAGATCGAAGACAATCCTTTCGTTACCGATGAGGAGCTAACCCGCAAATTCAAGGTCAGCATACAGACTGTTCGTCTGGATCGACTGGAGTTAGGTATTCCAGAGCTTCGCGAACGAATGAAGCTGATGGCCGAGCAATCCTATGACCAGGTTAAGTCACTGCCTCTGCATGAAGTTATTGGTGACATCATTGATCTGCAGCTGGATAAAAGCGGGATATCTATATTTGAAATACGCGAAGAGCATGTGTTCTCTAGGACACAGATTGCACGCGGTCATCATATTTTCTCTCAGGCCAATTCCTTGGCAATTGCGGTAATTAATAATGAGAAAGCACTGACAGCATCTGCTGATATTCGTTTTATTCGCCAGGTTCGATTGTCCGAGAAGTGTATCGCCAAGGCTTATGTGCGATCCATTTCCGGACAAAAAGGAAAGGCAAAGGTTGAAGTGTTTACTTACGTGGGTGAAGAGATGGTATTTCAAGGCAACTTCCTGATTTATCGCTTCGCCAAAGAAATGCCAGAGGAAGGGGAGTGATCGCATGCGAGTTGCGATAGATGCTATGGGAGGCGATCACGCTCCGAAAGCGGTCGTGGACGGGGCTCTTGCTGCCGTTACAGAGTGGAGCGACATCCAAATCATCCTCGTTGGAGATGAGGCACGCGTGAAGGCAGAGTTCGGCTCAAGAGCGATCCCGGCGAACATTACGATTCATCATGCTCCGGATTCGATAGCAGCCGATGAGGAGCCGGTGAAAGCCGTTCGACGCAAAAAAGACGCGTCCATGGTTGTTGCCGGTCGTCTTGTACGCGAAGGGCAAGCGGATGCGATGATTTCGGCAGGCAATACCGGCGCCTTAATGACCACTGGGTTATTGGTCGTCGGACGCATTAAAGGAATTGATCGTCCTGCCCTGGCCCCCATGATTCCTACTATGGACGGCAAAGGGGTGCTTGCGCTGGATCTGGGCGCCAATATGGACGCAACAGCAGATAACTTGCTGCAATATGCGATCATGGGCAGCTTGTATCGAAGCAAGGTGGACGGTATCGCTAGGCCCAGGGTAGGACTGCTTAATGTTGGCACTGAGGCTATGAAGGGCAATGAGCTTACGAAGCTGGCCTATCCGCTGCTGGAGCAGGCTCCGATTCATTTTGTGGGGAATGTGGAAGCAAGAGACGTCTTGAATGCCCAATGTGATGTGTTGGTTTGCGATGGCTTCGTCGGCAATATTTTGTTGAAATCACTTGAAGGGGCTGCTGGTGCAATATTCACGGCTTTGAAGACCGAATTCACACGTTCCTTCTTCACGAAGCTGGCAGCTTCCATCTTGAAGCCCGGATTATCCCAATTTAAGAAAAAGCTCGATTATACGGAACACGGAGGGGCTCCGCTCCTCGGTATTAATGGACTGGTGTTGAAGAGCCACGGTTCATCCGATGCCAATGCCTTTAAGAATGCAGTTCGACAAGCCAGAATCGCGGTTAAAAGCGATCTGGTTCATGCGATATCAACGGAAATTAGCGGGAAGCGAGATGGAGAATGATGGTAGGAACACCGGTTGGGATTTGGGGAACGGGGATGTATGTCCCGGAGCGAATCTTAAGTAACGCCGAGCTGGAGCAGATGGTCGACACGAATGACGAGTGGATCGTATCTCGTACAGGCATTAAGGAACGAAGAGTAGCCTCCTCCGAGCAAGCGTCTTCGGATTTAGCCTTTCATGCTTCGCAAGAGGCATTGAGTAATGCAGGAATTACAGCAGACCAGTTGGATTTGATAATAGTGGCCACGATTACACCAGATATGGCTTTTCCTGCTACGGCATGCATTCTTCAGGATAAGTTAGGCGCCAAGCGTGCCGCAGCTTTTGATTTATCTGCTGCTTGCTCGGGCTTTATATACGGATTAGCGAATGCTGTTAATTTTATCGCAACGGGGATGTATAAGCATGTGCTCGTAGTAGGGACAGAATGTTTATCGAAGATTACCGATTATACAGATCGAAACACTTGTATTTTGTTCGGGGACGGTGCGGGAGCGGTAGTGCTTGGACCTGTCAGCGAGGGGCGTGGCTTCCGCTCTTTCGAGCTAGGTGCGGACGGGACTGGCGGTCCTTTGTTAACAGCAAGCGGAGGCGGCTCACGTAATCCGATCAGTCAGAACGTGCTGGATAACAAGATGCAGTATATTTACATGGCCGGTAAGGAAGTATTCAAATTTG
>JARBUQ010000496.1 GCA_029239545.1 Paenibacillus sp. | reverse complement strand
CGCAGATTGATTGTCATTAATGTTTTATCCGGTATTGCCCGCGGTGTTGGAATCGCCATTGGATTTACAGTATTCACTGCCATTATTTTGTATGGCTTGCGGCTGCTTGGCGCTCTGAATCTGCCTATAATCGGAGATTTCATAGCGGATATCGTCAAGATTGTACAGGTTCAATTGGAAGGACGTGCTTTCTAATGGGAAGAGGGCTCTTAAATATCCTTGTAGCCGTCTGGCTCTAACAATGGATCACCTTCTTGGCTGTCCATATATTCCTTGTACCTCTTGTTGCGAATTACGGTGACATGCTGACCGTAGATATCCGTGGCAAGGAAGCTCTCGAGTGATTCGACAAATCCGTCATTCTCGTCTGCTTCAATGTACATGTCCTTGTAATCATGGATTTCGTTATCTTCAGCCATCGCAGGGGTATTGGATGTTCCCCAGCTCTCGACGATCTGCCAAGCGTCCTCCCCGTCGAATTCGGTTTCATCATCTCGACCGTCAACGCTTGATCTGCCGAATGCGGGCTCTAGCATCTGCTCCTCCACAGGTCTATACTCATTGTATGGGCTGTGTGATGAAGCGTGAGCGATGCAGGTTGATGCAGCGGGATAAGCCTGCAGTCTCTCGAAGGTTATGGGTTCCCCACATTGTGTACATAGTCCATAAGAACCCGAATCGATTTTTTTCTGGGCTTCGATATTTGCATTCATCTGCCTTTCAGCATCCTGATTCAGGGCTATGTCTTTACTCCGTTCGAATAACTCGGAGCCTAGATCAGCAGGATGATTATCGTAAGCGGACAGCTCGCCCGTAGACATGTTTGATGAGTCCTCCAGTCCATAGGCTTGATTAAGCTCCATATGCAGCTTCAGGTCTGCTTCTTCTTCCCAGAGCAGATGGCGAAGCTCATCGAGTTGATTTTGGCTTAAATGCTTCATAATCCGACCCCTTTCGAATGGTTAAGCTTCACATGCATAGGGTTTACGGAGATTGCTTTTTTTAAAATAACAGAAAGTATTTAACTTTATCCTTTTCTGGTATTTCTACGCTAAACGGAGCATTCTTATCAGATTTCATTGCCAAACCGTTTATGTAAAGAGAACGAATGATTAGGCGGATCAGGCTTTTACAGCGAGTAGGAGGATATTGGAATGATTTATTATTTGTACGCTGTTATAGTGCTCATTCTGGATCAAATTACAAAGTGGCTTATAGTGAAAAACTTTGAGCTGGGTGAAACGCGTTCGGTAATAGGGGAGTTTTTCCAGATTACATCGCATCGCAACAAAGGAGCCGCATTCAGCATCCTGCAAGACCAAAGATGGTTCTTTGTAATTATTACAACCTTTGTATTGACGGGTATTATTTGGTACTTGAACAAAATTCGTAAGGAACCGGGCAAGAAGCTGCTGAGTTTTGCACTAGGACTGCTTTTGGGTGGTGCTTTTGGAAACTTTGTTGATCGTCTTTTATTCGGAGAGGTTGTGGATTTTTTACAGTTCCACTTCGAGATTGGCACAGTAATTGATTACATTTTTCCTATTTTTAACATAGCGGATTCTGCGATTGTAGTAGGGGTCAGTCTTATATTCCTGGACTCACTACTAGCTTGGCGCGAAGAAAGAAGAGGGCAAACACATGAGCTGGACGGATCTGGAAATAGACAATAACGAAGGCTTGGAATGGATCATCGAGCAGGAGTTTGACGGAGAAAGAATCGATAAATATATTACCGAATGTATGGATGAGGAGACCTCACGGTCACAGGTTCAGCTTTGGGTAAAAAATGGACATGTGAAAGTCGATGGAAAAGTAGTGAAGTCGAATTATAAACTGTCCATTGGTGAGACGGTTGTTCTTGAGATGCCGGAACCGGTAGCCAAGGATATCGTCGCAGAACCTATTCCACTGGATGTTGTATTCGAGGATTCTGATCTGATTGTGGTAAACAAAGCTCGGGGAATGGTTGTACATCCGGCTCCAGGTCATAGCTCAGGCACTTTGGTCAATGCCTTTATGCATCATTGCACCGATTTGTCCGGCATTAACGGGGAGCTTCGCCCGGGAATCGTACATCGGATTGATAAAGATACATCGGGATTATTGATGGCTGCAAAGAACGACAAAGCCCATGTATCTCTGGCCGGGCAGCTGAAGGAACATACCGTTACAAGGGTGTATACCGCTGTTGTTCATGGAAATGTGGCTCATGATCACGGAACAATCGATGCGCCGCTTGGTCGTGATCCGGCTGATCGCAAGATGTTCGCCGTAACGAATCGCAACAGCAAGCAGGCGGTTACTCATTTTCTGGTACTGGAACGGATAGGGAATTTCACCCTGCTGCAGCTGAAGCTGGAGACAGGACGGACCCATCAGATTCGGGTACATTTGAAATTTATCGGTCATCCACTCGTTGGAGATCCGATTTATGGACTGCGCAACCGATTCGACAAATGGATGGAGGGTCAAGCGCTTCATGCAGGCACACTAGGGTTCCAACATCCCAGAACAGATGAGTATATGGAATTTGAAGCACCTCTTCCTGAGGATATGATCAAGCTATTGGAAGTGTTAAGAAACCTGTAAAGGAGTGGGAGGCTTATGCTGGAGCATCTCGTCAATTCGAGTGTGCAGGGGATTCAAATCTCGGGCATTCGCAAAATATCAAATTTGGTCGCGACGTATAAGGACGCTCTTACGCTAACGATCGGGCAACCGGATTTCCCGACACCCTCTCACATTATAGAGGCAGGCAAACGGGCACTGGATGCCAATCGGACCGTCTATACTCCGAATGCAGGTTTGCCTGAGTTAAGAAAAGCGGCAGCGAACTTCCTTCACGTCAAATATGGGATGGAGTACAATCCCGACAATGAAGTTATCGTAACCGCCGGAGCGAGTCAAGCGTTGGACATTACGCTTAGGACCATTCTAGAACCGGGCAGTGAAGTGATTTTGCCGGGGCCGTTATACCCGGGTTATGAACCGATTATTCGCTTATGCGGCGGGATGCCTATATATGTGGACACTGCTCAGCATGGCTTCAAGCTGACAGCTTCCTTAATACGCGAGCATCTGACTGAACGTACACGAGCTGTAGTTCTATGTTACCCATCCAACCCAACAGGGCGTGTTATGAGCGAGCCAGAGCTTGCCGAGATTGCAGAATTGTTGCGAGACAAGGATGTATTCGTCATCTCTGACGAAATATACAGTGAACTTATATACGAAGGTCGCCATCATTCTATAGCTGCTATTCCTTCTATGCGGGATAAGACGATCGTCATTAACGGGTTATCCAAGTCACATGCCATGACAGGCTGGCGGATCGGCTTTACCTTCGCCCCCGCATACTTGACCGCACATATGGTCAAGGTGCATCAATATAACGTAACTTGTGCCAGCTCCATTAGTCAATATGCAGGAGTGGAAGCTTTAACGAACGGTATTGATGATGCTGAACCAATGAAGCTTGAATATCGCAAGCGTCGTGATTATGTTCATGGTCGTCTGATTGAATTGGGGCTTCAAGTAGAGAAACCGGAAGGTGCCTTCTATCTATTCCCTTCCATCCAGCCATTCGGAATGACTTCAATGGAATTTGCGATGAAGCTGCTGGAAGAGGAACGTGTAGCTGTCG
>JARBUQ010000495.1 GCA_029239545.1 Paenibacillus sp. | reverse complement strand
TAATCGGAATCCGCCCACGTTCTACAGCTGTAAGCCATCACCTCCTCCACCTCTCCGGCGAACAACCTCATGGCATCCACGGCATGACACCCAGCGGATAGAACACTGCTTCCCCCCAACGATCTCGAGGTGCTCCAGCGGAATTGATTGAACTGCGGTCCGATATGATTCCAATAATCGATCTGGGCCATGAACACTCTGCCAAGCGCATCGTCCTCTATCATCGCCTTGATCATCTTGAACGCCGGATTCCAACGAAGCACGAAGCCAACCGTAGTCTGCACTGGATCCTGACGGAGAGCCGCAGCTATTCGGTCAAGCCCTCCCCTGTCTAAGGACAGCGGTTTCTCCAGCACAAGATGTTTGCCGTAACGCACCGCCTCTACAGCCTGATTGGGGCGTACGTCTGGAGTTGAACACAGGACTACCGCATCCACTTGATTATCTCTCACCATTTCTGCATAGTCGGTATAAATACGCGCATCTATGCCAAGATCGGTTAGTTTCTGTTTGGCGCGAGAAGCGTCACTAGACACAATGCCGTACACTTCTGAGCCCGAGCAAGCCTGTATAGCCTTCAAATACTCAGCGGCCACCCATCCCGTACCGACCACGGCAAATTTGATTGTCATCTTCCCATCTCCTTACACCGGTAACCGGACCGTATTGTTCCGAGCCCACACCATACGTTGGATAAACCCTTCTGCATATTTGCAGCCGGCTTGTATTCCGCGCATTTTCCCCAGTGTGTGTACAAAATCGAGAATGTCCACTCCATCATGCTCCTTCAGCCATACTAGCTGGGATTGATGTTTGGAAAGCATCTCGAGCTTGGTCTCAAATTGTTCCGACACATCGACATAAAGGGTCGGTTGAAAATCCATCCCTGACAAATTGTCCATATAAAATAACGCCGGTACCCGCTTAATTGTCGGCGACTCGGTTATGATTGCTGGCAATGAAGCTAGAAAGGTGGAATCGAATACAAGCTTGCTGACGGCATTGTGGTCGGGCATGTAATCATTATCCGCATGGGTAATGACGATATCCGGTTTCACCTTGCGGATGAGCTCCACGAACAGCAGCCTGGTTTCCTCCTGCTCGCTGTATATTTCTCCGTCCTTAAGTCCAAGTGAGATGACAGGGACGCCGATCACAGCAGCCGCTTCCTGAGCTTCTACTGCGCGAATGCCGATTAATTGTTCTGGCGGTATCTCGTAATGTCCCTTATCTCCCGTGCTGACATGACACAAGGTAACGCTATGACCTGACTTGACCAGCTTCGTCAATGTGCCTGCGCACGATATTTCTATATCGTCTGGGTGTGCGCCCACTGCCAATACATTCATAGGAATCTCCCTTCTAACTTTATCTGCTCCAATCGTATGTTAGTTCAGATCCGGCACAAGCGGTCCGGCCAACTCGTGCATAAAAAATAATTTCCCCGGTATTGTCGGCATATAGGAGGAAGGTACCCACGGATCGGTCCCATATCGCAGAGTCGTCCAAAGCGACAAGCCCTGCCACATCATGCCTCTGCCTAATGTGCCGTCCGCTCCTCCAATTGCATAATCCGCCTGTAAAAACAAACCTGGACCGATCGTATTGGCATAACAGGGAATAAGGGTTGTGCGGCTCTTAAAGCTCGTGATGGCGTTTTGTTCGATGGTAAGCGGATGCAAACGAGCAGCTACACGGTGTGTGTTCGCTCTCCATTCACTCTCGGAAGCATATTCTTCCGCAAAATGCGGCTCCCAGAATGCGATGTGAAACACGCGTCCAATGCCGTAAACAACCCCTAGCTTCGCACCTTCCGCTCGGAGGGCTGCAATTTTGTCCCCGTACTTAGGAAGATTGTCTTTTGTAGCAAAGTTACGTTGGGATTCCGGTACCGTCAAGTTTCCAAGCGGGCCGTAGAACGCATGCTCCATCGCGTATTGAAACGATCCTGGATTCGTTGAGGGCAGTGTGTTTCCATCTGCATCGCTCCATTCGTCCATATTGAAACCGTATACATGGGAAGCGCTGACATCCCACTGTTTCAGGAAATACACGGTCCATTTATACATACCCATCGGACCGACCGGAAGAATGAGCGCCAGCTTCTCTCCGCGATCTCTTGCTGATTTGATCAGCATTGCAATTTCGTGACCCACATACACATTGAAGGCTTCCATGCTCTCGCAAGAAACCGGATGAAAGTCAGGATGCCAATGAAGCTGGCGTTCGGATATTTGCTCCGGAGAAGCGCCTATGCATTGATCCATCTTTTCCAGATTCCATCCTGCCGGAAGAAAGCCCTCCATCATCGAGCCTTTGATCGTCGTGAATAAATTCATTTGTTCTCCTCCTTTTGTTCATGGATGAATCCATTATTACCGGGTGCTTTCAACCAATTCTCCAACAAGCCGATTGTAGCGCGAATATCACGGGTCTGTTCTTCGCCGCCAATTTCTCTTTCAATAATTAATTCTCCTCTGAACCCGATTTCCTTCAGACGCGCCAGAAATACTGGAAAGTTGACTTTCCCCTGTCCAACCTGCACCTCGAACCCCAGATGATCCCCATTCGTCGGGTATAGACCGTCTTTGACGTGCACATCCCGAACATAAGGACCGATCAGATCAAGCGCATCCACGGGATTGCCCTTGCCATACATGATAAGATTGGCCGGATCGAGGTTGATGCCGACATTGGCCATGCCCACTCTTTCAATCGTGCGAAGCAGCACGACCGGGGTTTCCTGTCCCGTCTCGAGCCAGAATTCGATCCCCAGCTGCGAGCAATAAGCCGCGACCTCACGAATGGTATCTACAACGGCGGGGTATTCGGGATCGCTCATGTTCTCCGGGATAAACCCACAGTGCGTGATGACGGCTGGCGCTCCAATCCGGCTGGCGAAGTCCGCAAATCGACGCAGGATGTTCACTCGTTCCGCTCGATAAGCGGTCGGCACGATCCCCAGTGTTCCTGGACCTTCTTTGAAATCCCAGATTTGCGGCGGAGGGAGTCCAGCCCACACTGCGCTGATCTGAACTCCCGCAGCACGGGAATAGCGAAGCACATTGTCCGCAATGGATTCGGTTGCCTGATTGTGATCCCAGCTAACCAACTGACACACATCCAACCCAAAATCACGTACCTTATCAAAACAATCTCCATCGTTTGTTAACGTGTTCAGTACACCGATTTTCATCGTGATCCCATTCACCTGCTTTCGCTTTTACAACTATCGTACGATAGAATAGCGAATCGCGTAGGTCACATCGGAAATGAAGCATGCCAGCTTTTAAGCATGGCAACCACTATCCGTTCCTCTTCAAAGCCTCTATTATCATCCCAAAAATAATCAGATCGTTCCTGGAATCTTCAGGCGTTGTCTTGGGGGTTAAGTCCTCTATGATCACATCATACAAATAGTTAAGCTCCAAGGTATACGGATCTGTGAAGGTGGGTCGGATCACGGATTCCTTATACGTCTCGCCTACCGTCTCATTGATGTACAGCTTCGTTGGCAGATGGCGGATGTAAGGCGTATCGTATTGCACCTTCACCGATTTGTGGCTGCCGTACACCTCCACATGCGCATCGAAACGCCCTTGTGCATCCACACCGGTCTCAAATGTAACCGAAAAAGGGCCGTAATCGAAAATAACGCTTAGGAACAAACATC
>JARBUQ010000494.1 GCA_029239545.1 Paenibacillus sp. | reverse complement strand
GGCAAGTCATTGCTTTTGAGCCTCATTGGATCGGGAATAATGCCAGTTATTATTTTGAAGGTCTCGAACAGTCCAATGTTATCCCACTTGGTCCCTTGCAGAAGTTATTTGAAAGGGATGTCCAACGAACAGGGAAGGATGGCAACATCGGCTTGAAACTTCCTTTGTATTTCAATGACCTCGGATTAGCAGATGTGCAGTGTCGAGTAAGCGACAAGGTAAACATACATGATCCCATAGTGGATAGTGAAGAGGCGTCTAAGCTTTATGAAGCAATGAAATTCAGTGATCCTGGTGATCGGGATTCTTTTATTCATGGACTATTAGAACGTGGAATGCTGCTTGAGGAGGCTGAGCAGCAATACGAGGCTGAGCTGTACTTATCCGTAGCATTCACTTCTTCGTTGGCTGTTACCTATGCAGCAGGTATGAAAATCACCTTTGGTACAGTACGTCGAGGAAAGATCTGAAATGAAATAATTGCATGAAATTCATATGGGCTATCCTCTGATCTTCGATTGATCGGATAAGAGGTAAGCCCTCTTTAACGATCTAGTATTATTAAAGCGCTTGAGATAAGATATAAGTGACGAGCTTTTATACATAATGATTATTAATGCCATTAAATATAGAATGTCATGTACTTTAAAGTTTGCCATGTGCTGGATGTACGGGAGGATTCATGAATCTCATAACCAAAATGTATTTGCTTATAATCCTGCTGATGACTCCGGTTATTCTGCTTTTCATATACTCTAACCAACAGAGCACCCAGGTGATTATGAATCAGATCAACATAGCTAATCAGAACCGATTAGGTCAGTTTCTTCACAAGATCGAAGGGACAATGGACCAAGTTTCGAACTTTTCCAATTTGATCACCAAGGACCCCGATTTTATCGAATTCGCCTTGAATACGCCTTCCATAAGTCGTTATGAATATTCCACCCTGCTAGAAACTATTGAGCGAAAGCTAGGTTTGTTCAGTCTCTCCGTCGACAAAATGAGCCGTATCAACGTTTATTTTCCTGCTTCCGGACGCGCAGCCTCCTCTCACGGTTCCCTTACTTACAATGCAGCCAACTTGAAAAATAACGTGAGCTCCAACTGGACTTTAAGAACCATTACCGATAACGGGTTGACCAAAAGAGCCTTTACCCGACACTTCATTCAACCTTACTCAGGCATGAGTGATCTGGATAAAGCATCTATTGTTGTGGAAATCGATATTATGGAGGACAATCTGATTACGATGCTGGATGAGTTCAAATCCAAGGGGAACAACGATCCCTTTCTCTACCAAAGCTCGGATCAATTCGTGTTCAATCAGTCATCCGACGCAAGAATGGCACGGTTGATTACAGAAACCTACAACTTTGTCGCGGCTGGCAAGACAGAAAATTACGAACGGTTATGGCTGGACGATAAGCAGTATCTGGTCTATTTTTACAAGTCTGAGAAGCTGAACTGGACGCTTATCGACTATGTGCCGCTGCAGGATATTTTGGCGCCAATGACGAGAAGCCAGAATCTGTTCTATTTTACCGTAGGCATACTACTTACGATCGGTGTCGTAACGGTCATCCTTCTCTATCTCAATGTGCAGGTCCCGATCAAGCAATTGACAGAGAGTGTACTGAGATTGAAGAGGGGGAAGTTCTCGGAACGGATAACGAACAAGCCTGTCAAGGAATTCCACACACTCGTGTATCAATTCAATGAGATGGCAGCCCAAATTCAGCATCTGGTCGAAAAGGTATACCTGGAAGAAATCCGATCCAAGGAAGCGGTCATGAAGCAGCTGCAATCCCAGATTAATCCTCACTTTCTGTATAACAGCTTGGCTTACATTGTAAGCATGGCCAAAATGAATCGCACCCAAGCGGTCGTATCGATGTCTTACAGTCTGGCCGATTATTACAAATATACTACTCGCAACGATTCCATGATGACAACGATTCGGCAGGAAATCGCTTTTGTTACTTCCTATATTGACATCATGAATTATCAGTTGGACAACATTCAATATTTGGTCGAAATTCCCGATTCCATGCAGGAAATACAAATACCGAGACTGCTGATCCAGCCTATTGCGGAGAATGCGATTTTGCATGGACTGGAGTCCAAGCTGGGTGGGGGGAGAATCTGGATTGTCGGGCGCGATGAAGACGAGTGGCTGTCAATCACCATTACAGACGACGGAATCGGAATGTCAGAAGAAAAGTGCATAGAGATCAATAATCGACTGAGTTCTTCCGATAAAGAAGGAGAGCACTTCGGATTGTGGAATGTGAATCAGCGGCTGCGATATCATTTTGGCGCAGAATCTGGCGTAAAGGCAGCTTCATCCGGAACCGGCTTGCAGGTCGAGTTGAGCTGGAGAAAGCTTCATATATAAGTAGGGGGAGATTGACATTTTTTCAATCCTGATCGTCGATGACCATAAGCATCTCGTCGAGAGTATGATTACTACCATACCATGGGATCAATACGAGGTGACCCGGTTATACGGGGCTAATTCGGGCTTTGAAGCGCTGGACATTTTATTCAAGCATGAAGTGCAGATTCTCATCACCGATATCCGGATGCCGGCCATGTCCGGACTGGAGTTGATTGAGAAGGTACGAGCAGGCTGGCCCCACATCGACTGTATCCTGCTGACAGGTTTTGCAGAATTTCAATATGCCAAGCGGGCCATTGAGCTTCAGGCAACCAACTATTTGCTCAAGCCCGTTCGTGATGAAGAACTGCTGCCGCTGATCAGCGAAATTATCCGCAATCAAAAGACGAGACGATCGGAGCAAGCGAAGCTGGAGTGGCTCGAGCAGACGTCCGAGATTTCCGTACTGGAGGAGCGCCGTCGAATCGCTCACGATCTCCATGATATTCTTGGCCATACACTTACGAATACGATTATTCAATTGGATATCGCCAAACGATTGCTGGAAACGAACAAGGAGGGCGGCCTGGAGCGGCTGGAGCAAACACAGCATCTGGTTAGACGGGGACTGGAGGATGTTCGCGAAGCGGTAAGCTCTATCCAGAGCCATGACGAGACGCTCAATCTGAAGACAGAGCTTGAGAGGTTTCTGGCAGAAGCCGAAATGCAGGCAAACGTTTCTATTACATACTCCATCACATTGCCCTTTACCATTGAAGACCCGCTCTTTATCAAAGTTGTCATGCTGGCTCTAAAAGAAGGAATTACTAACGGTGTGCGACACGGAAGAGCAAGCCGATTTGAATTCAATCTGGAATTCAAAGAAGAACTGCTGTTTGTTCTCTGGAACGACGGTGATTCATACAACGGGGCAGAACCGGGCTTCGGCCTAACCGGTATGCGCGAGCGGGTGAGGCAGCTAGGAGGCGAACAGAGCCTATCGGCAGACGGGAACAGGGGGGGCACCTTGTTAACGCTGCGTATTCCAAAGCAATAATAAGGGGGATGTAGAATGAATTCGAAGCATATTAAGCTATTAATCCTGCCTGTGATGGCGATAGTCACATGCGTACTGATTGTTGGAATTAATGTTTCAGATTCGGACAAATCGGACGCGGACATCCCCGGACTAAGCGGCAAGTTGGATCCACCGGTCGTCATCACCACAGCAAAAGCACTGCGGGATTATGACCAACTGAGATTCAATGACACGATAGACAATAATCCGATAACCCG
>JARBUQ010000493.1 GCA_029239545.1 Paenibacillus sp. | reverse complement strand
ACCGGACACGTACCAGCCTTCGAGGCGGAAGTATTCCGCGTACTTCGAAGGATTGTTCCAGATCTTGCGCATCATCGACGGCCATGGCGTCTTGATCGCTAGGTTCCCCATCCGGTAAGGTGGCAGCACATTGCCGTTATCGTCTACGATAGCGGCTTCTACGCCCGGAATCGGACGGCCCATCGAGCCTGGCTTGATCGCCATGGACGGGTAGTTGCAGATCAACTGTCCACCGGTCTCCGTCATCCACCATGTATCGTGAATTCGTTGATTATATATTTTCATTCCCCAACGCACTACTTCAGGGTTAAGCGGCTCCCCCACGCTAAGAACATGGCGCAAGGAGGATAAGTCATACTGCTTCACAACATCATCGCCTGCGCCCATCAGCATACGGAAAGCAGTTGGAGCGCTGTACCAGATTGTAACACCATAGCGCTGCAGCGTGGTGTACCAGTCCTGAGGACTGAAGCGTCCTCCGCGAACGACGTTAGTTGCCCCGTTCAACCATGGTGCGAAGATTCCGTAAGAAGTGCCTGTAACCCAGCCCGGATCGGCTGTACACCAGTACACATCATTCTCCTGTAAATCGAGGACGACGCGGCCTGTATAATAATGCTGAATCATCGCGTTTTGTACGTGGAACACACCTTTGGGCTTGCCTGTGGAGCCGGAAGTGTAGTGCAGAATTAGTCCATCCTCGCGTTCTAACCACTCGATCTCAAGCGACTCGGAAGCTTCGCTCATTTCCTTATGAAAGTCGATTTGACCAGGTGCGGAAGCAGCAACGTCAGATCCGACAAGAATAACATGCTTCAAATTAGGCAATTCGCTGACTGGGACGCGGGACAGCAGAGCTGGTGTTGTAATAATTGCCACTGCTTCACTATCTTCCAGACGGTCGCGAACAGCGGTTTCCATGAACGCTTCGAACAGCGGTCCAACGATAGCGCCTACCTTGAGTGATCCAAGCAAGGCAAAGTACAGCTCAGGAGTACGCGGCATGAAGATAAAAACCCGTTCACCTTTGCCAACTCCTATTTTACGCAATACATTACCGAATTTGTTGGAATTAGCTTTCATCTGAGCGTATGTGTATTGTTCCTCACGGTTTGCATCACTGTAGTAGAGGGCAATCTTATCGCGACGCTCTGATTCTGCGTGCCGGTCAATGGCTTCATAAGCCATGTTCACCTTGCCTGTTGTGTACCAAGAGAACTGCTTCTCCACATCTTCCCATTTGAAATTGGCATGCTCGCCTTCATAGCTGGTTAAATTCGGATTAGTAGCGGTTGCATGCACAAGTTCCTCTTGATTGTCCATCCTGTTCATTTCCTCCTAGAATCCCATTGTTGTTACAGGCGCTTTCTGTATCGTTTTGAAACTGCACGAATAGACAGTTGTATTGCCCCTGTACCTTTTTTAACCTTAACAGTTTAACATAGGATGGAAGCTATTTGAATCTCGATAAAATGTCTTTTAATAAATTGATTGAAAAGATCACAATAATGATTGAATAAATCAAATATTGAGGGTATACTGGTGAAAGCAAGCAAAGGCTAGAAACACAATTGAAGGAGTGGATTTAATATGCAAGCTCAACCATTCGGTGCTTTAACGTATCCAGAAATAGGCGCACAAGCCGAAGCTTTGGCTGCCGCAGTCAGTCATTTGGAAGCTTCACAAAAGGATTGGGTAACTCGCTATATCGGGAACACTGCTTATGATGAGGTGATTTTCATAGGCTCGGGCTCCTCTTACTACCAGGCTCAGACTATGGCAGCTACATTCCGCAAATGGTTGGGTCGCAGCGCTACAGCTCAGCCATCCTCCGAGATATTCCTGTTCCGCGATACTGCGGCTGTTACGGGGCGCAAAACATTACTCGTTGGGGTATCTCGTTCCGGCGAATCCACAGAAGTTATTCTCGCTCTGGAATCGGTGCAACATCTGGACAACTGGACAACCTGCGGGATTACATGTTATGAAGATAGTAAGATGGCACAGATCTCGGAATGTCTGGTTTCACCGCTTGGCAAAGAGAAGAGCACCGTGATGACCAAGTCGCTCAGCAGCATGACACTTCAGATGCAGGCCGCTATTGCGTTAGCATCCGGACAAGAAGAGCTGTGGACAGAGATCGGCCAAGTAACGGCGGCAGATGCTGCAGTCGTGAAATCGGCTGATGGCTTCGCCAAGTCTTTCGTAGAGGACAATGAGCTGAACAAGTTCGTTTATCTTGGCATGGGCGCTTATTTCGGATTAGCGCAGGAAGCTTGCCTGAAGATCAAAGAGATGTCATATGTGTGGACAGAGAGCTTCGGCACGCTGGAATTCCGTCACGGTCCCAAGTCGATTGTTGAGCCCGGTACGCTTGTATGCTTGCTTTTGTCGGAATCAGCACGTTCATATGAAGTCAAAGTGGCAGAAGAGATGAAGGCTTACGGGGCAACCGTCTTAATCGTTACTGCAGCCAAAGGCGAAGATACTCAATTCGCAGATGCGGTATTCGAGGTAGGCGGAGCGGAGCTTTCAGACGAAGCACGCAGCGTGCTGTACTTGCCAGTCCTGCAATACATTGGATTTTACACGGCGCTCAAGAACAATGTGGATCCGGATCACCCGCGCAATTTGACACAAGTTGTTAAGATCTAACATGTAAAGGGAAAGCAGGATGGAGGAATGAGAATGAGCAGTCAATCGCTTTCCAAGGGAGATCAACGACGAGAAACGATTGTAATGATGCTCAAGCAGCAAGGGCGTATTTCCGTACAGGAAATCGTGGACCATCTGCAATGCTCAGAAGCTACAGCGCGAAGAGATCTCGATCTGCTGGAGAAATCTGAAGCGATAATTCGTACGATTGGCGGAGCTATCTTCGATGGACATAGTCCTGCACGGGAAGTGTCCTTCGAAGAAAAGACGTCGATTTCCTGGCTGGAGAAAGAACGGATTGCCGCCAAAGCCGCTTCCTTGATCAATGAGGGCGATATTATCGGACTGTCCGGTGGGACCACGACCTATCATATTGCCCGGGCAATCAAAAGCATGAAAGGCATAACAGTCGTGACAAATGCAGTTAACATTGCGATGGAGCTGGCTGATAGCGATGATATACAGGTTGTAGTGGCTGGCGGGGTGCTTCGGCACAAAAGCTTTGAGTTATGCGGACCGCTCGCGGAGAAGGTTATTGAGAGCTTGAACATTGGCAAAATGTTTCTGGGTATTGACGGAGTAGCACTTTCACAGGGGATGACAACCTACTCGGAATCGGAGGCCAACATTGCCAAGATACTGATCAAACGTTCAGAGCAGACATTCGCTGTGTTCGACCGAACGAAGGTAGGCCGTGTTTCACTGTTCTCCATAGCCCCGCTGTCAGCAGCACAAGCCTGTATTACCGACGCTCCGCTTGATCCTGATTTTCACCAAGAGCTAGAACGTCAACATATTCGCGTGTTTGTGGCGGATTGAGTAGGGTCATATGGATGAAGAAGAATAAGTTGCTTGCGGGCAGCTTATTCTTTCGATTTTAAGTAGGGTTTGGGAAATTTGTTTCGAAGCTGTGAGCCTTAAGCAACCGAAAGGTGAGCGATATCCGCGATCGCAGGCTGCAACGAACTCAGGAAACGCTATTTGTACAAAAGCAGGCGTTGCAAATGGCTAACGAACCGTATA
>JARBUQ010000492.1 GCA_029239545.1 Paenibacillus sp. | reverse complement strand
CCTCTTATGGATATAATCGATTCAGCAGCCTTGGGAATGGTATCGTCTCTCGAACATGCTCCAAGCCGCATATCCATGCAACTGTGCGTTCCAGACCTAAGCCGAAGCCGGAATGTGGAACAGTCCCGTATTTGCGCAGATCCAAGTACCAGCGATAAGCATCCTCTGCTAGCTCATGTTCCTCGAAGCGCTCCTGCATTAATTCCGGGTCGTCTATGCGCTGACTGCCGCCAATAATTTCACCATATCCCTCCGGAGCAATGAGGTCCGCACATAACACCACTTCTGGACGCTCCGGGTCCGGCTTCATGTAGAACGCTTTGAAGGAGGTCGGGTAATGGGTAATAAAGACTGGCTTGTCGAAGTTTTTGGCGATCTCCGTTTCGTGTGGAGCACCAAAGTCTTCTCCCCATGGCAGATCGAAGCCTTTCTCATGCAGAAGCTCGATCGCCTGGTCATAAGTTATCCGCGGGAATGGGGCCTTGACATTCTGAAGCTTCGTTATATCGCGTTCCAATGTCTGCAATTCCTTCGGACAGAACTCCAGAACCGATTGCACGATATGGGAGACGAACTGCTCCTGCACGCGCAGATTCTCTTCGTGATCAACAAAAGCCATCTCCGGTTCAATCATCCAGAATTCAATCAGATGTCTGCGTGTCTTCGATTTCTCTGCACGGAATGTAGGGCCGAAGGAATAAACCCTGCCTAAGGCCATGGCAGCAGCTTCCATATACAATTGCCCGCTCTGGGTTAAATACGCATCCTCGTCAAAATACTTCGTATGGAACAAATTCGTCGTACCCTCGCAGGATGACGGAGTAAGAATCGGCGGATCAACCAGGTAAAATCCATTCGTGTCAAAATATTGCTGAACAGCTCTTATGATCTGTGCTCGTATAACCATAATCGCCCTCTGCCTGGGGGATCTCAACCAGAGATGACGATGATCCATCAAATAGTCGACACCATGTTCCTTCGGCGTTATGGGATATTCATTGGCAATTTGTATAATTTCTATCCGTGACACGGTTAGTTCATAACCGCTCTGACTTCGTTCATCTACCCTTACCGTGCCTGTTATGTACAAGGAGCTTTCCTGTGTCAGCTTCCCTGCTTGCGTCCAATCCTCTTCGCTGACCTCTGCCTTCACCAGTACTCCCTGAATAAATCCGCTCCCGTCACGGAGCTGCAGAAATTGAATTTTCCCGCTGGAACGCTTGTTGTAGAGCCAACAGCCGATTTTGACGGTCTGTCCGACGTGATCCTTCACATTGCGAATCGCGCATAGTTCCATCTTCACTCAACCTCCAATAATGACTTGTTCTATTCAAAATGATACCTCAAACGAAGCGCAGAGTCGATATGCGAAAATAAACACACTTCCAAGCTGCATAAAAAAACTTCAGCTTACGCTGAAGTTTTCTCCTGAATAGTTGCCATTAGTATGCGGAATTCATCGCCGGTCAATACTTCTTCTCTTATGAGAATGTCGAGAGACTGCTCGAATACGTCGCGATATTTTTGTAACAGCACATGGGTTCTTTCGGTTAACTGCTGCAGGATCTCAGCATTCTCTTTCATCAATTCTTCCTTCGTCACCATGCGCCGATCCACAATGCCAAGTCCAGTAAGACCAGAATCGATCATAGTGCCTACAAGATTAAGCGCCTGCTCAAAATCATTCCTTGATCCCGTACTGCGTCCTCCATAAAAAATTTCTTCCGCTACCGATCCGCCAAGCGCGATCATGATCTGCTGCTCAATTTCCTTCTTAGTATACAAATACTTGTCCTGCTGTGGATTATGTCTCACATACCCAAGCGCTTGTCCCCTGGGACTGAGCGATACCATCGAAACGGAGTGGGGTTTGACCGCTTCCGCGACAATAGCATGGCCCAACTCATGCAGAGCCACTCTTCTACGTTCTTCCATCGTGGACTCACGATCGGTTTTCTCACCCATCATCACTTTATCGATGGCTTGGGAGAAATGGGACTGTGTAATAATGGGCTGCCCTCCGCGGAGCGCATATATAGCCGCTTCATTCATCACACTTTCCAGCTGTGCCCCGGAGAAACCAAAGGTTTCCGCAGCTACACGCTCGAGACTTGCTTCAGCATCAATCGGTTTATTCTTCATATGAATCCGCAGGACGTGCAGACGTCCCTTCTTGTCCGGAAGGTCCACTTCAATATGACGGTCGAATCTTCCTGGACGCAACAAGGCGCTATCGAGCATCTCCTTGCGGTTCGTAGCAGCCATAATAAGAATGCGCGGAGTCTCAGCCGTATGAATGCCATCCATCTCGGTTAGCAGTTGATTCAAGGTTTGGTCATATTCACGCTGCTGACCGCCTTCTCGTTTTCCTCCAATTACATCGATTTCATCGATAAATACAATTGCGCTCTGCTTGTTCTCTTTGGTCGCCCGATTCCGAGCCTCTTTGAATAAATCACGGATACGGCTCGCTCCCACACCTACATACATCTCCACGAACTCACTGCCTGATGCAGATAGGAACACAGAGTTTGTATAATGCGCAGCCGCTTTGGCCATTAAAGTCTTGCCTGTTCCTGGAGGCCCTGTCAGTAATATTCCTTTGAGCGGACGAATGCCGAATTTCTGAATTTCCTCGTATCGAATAAGAAAATCGAGCGCTTCCTGCAGCTCTGCCTTGGCCCGATCTTGTCCGCCAATCTCGTCAAAAGTGAAATACGCAGGTGTCCGATTCATACCGGCCTTACGACCACTTGGCGAAGATACACTCATATTGCCTCGTGTACGGCTAAAGTAGAACAGAGAAACCCCCACAATCGCAACTAATAACACAGGTAATAAATTAACACCCATATACAGCAAAAAAGCCGCTATAGCAGGAATAACACCAATCAGGACTTCTTTTCCGAGCTTACTCATTGGGCCACACCCCCAGCTTCTGAGACTGAATGGGCAGCATCTTGTACAGGCTGTTGCCCGCGTCGTCTTTCAAAGTAATATACACATAGCTCTCATCCATCTCTGATTGAACGGTTAATCCTTCGTAGGAGCCCTTCAGCTCTTCTAAACGAGCGGGAATCTCTCCGAACCGTTTGGTCTCCATGGATTGGGCAACGTTAAACAGCGCCTTGGACCACCAAGCATCTAATGCAGGCCCAGGCACACTCTTTATATCAAGGTGGACAGTGCGCGATCCGATCAGGGATGCTCCGCGTGTCACAATCGATTTGTAGATCTCCCGTACATTGGCATCGGACGCAGGACTCAACTCTATGGTCACTCGATCCTTGTCAATCTTAACAACCGCCTCTTGAACTCCAGGTGTTTCCTTGACGATTTGGTTCATTGGAGTTTCCATCGCATAGCTATCATATAAAAACCAGCCGCCGAACAGCACGCTGAGCGAGAGAATCAAACTAATTCCGATAGGTAGAAGACGCAATTTCATTAAGCACGTCCCCCTTTCTATGATGTACTAATAGTATAGCATAGTTGATATACTAAATTGCATTGAAATGTGTGGAAAATCGGAACAAATAATGCAATTCCAAATTGGTTCATAAGAAAAACCCTCTGGATCAGATTACTCCAGAAGGTCTTCGTGTTAGATATTCATTTGGGCAAAACAGTTGGATCCGAGTGTACTAAACTATTTACTCAACTTCCAGGTGTCGATTTCGGTTC
>JARBUQ010000491.1 GCA_029239545.1 Paenibacillus sp. | reverse complement strand
GAATATTTGGCTACTGGCTGAGCTTGAGCGATTGCGCTCTCTCCGATGAGGGCTACGAAAGGATCGGCATTCAGCGAAGCCTGGGTCTGCACATTCTGTACGAACAAATCATCAATAACAAGATGGCGAACGGAAGGAAGATTGGCCGGGTACAGTCCAGAAATCATGGACGCGGTTGTTACTCCTTCGCCGTTCGGGCCTATTAATGCGACGCTCGCGGTTGCGCTGGCGGTTATAGAGCTGACATAGGCGCGCGGGAAATTACTTTCTGACAAGCTGCCTTCCACTGGAGTAGCGGCCTGAATCGAAATATCTTGGCCGATCTCCCCAGCTTGGATGTTCACTCCGTTGGCTGCCGGAAGGCTAAGGAGCCCGCTCATTTCCAACTGGGGCAGCTCTGTGGTGTTCATTGCATGATAGACAGCGGGATATTCCAATTGTACATTGGATTGAGAATCCTCAAGTATAGTGTAGAGCTGATCAGTAAAAAAATCTTTGAGCATCCACGGAAGCAGGCCCCCAAGCAGTGAAAACACGAATATCGTCAGTGCAGCAAATACACCCCACATCTTGATCGTAAGCGGCAATCTTCCAAGCTTCATACACTCACCATCCTATAGCCAAAGCCGTAAACGGTTTCCAGCTTTAATTCGGGCAGTCTTCTGCGCAATCGACGAACCAGGTCATCGACAACCCGGTCCGAGCCGTAGTAGTCATTGCCCCATACAGCTATGAGAATTTGCTCCCGTCCCAGTACCTGACCGAGATGCTCAACCAAGTAAAGCAGCAGATCAAATTCCTTGGAGGTAAGCTCGATAGGCTCATCCTGTTGGTTTTTGACCATTCGTGCCTGCACATCAATCCGATAAGGGGCTATGAAAATTCGTGAACGAACCTCGCTTGCCTCAGCAATTCCAGCCGTCTCCTTCCCATATACCCGGTCCAGCAGCTTGCGGACACGCACGACAAGCTCCCGCGGAAGAAAGGGCTTGGATAAATAATCATCGCTGCCCATCTCCAGTCCGATAATGCGATCGATATCGGCATCTCTCGCAGAGATGAAGACGACGGGAAGGAGCGCTCTATCGGCTTTGATCTCACGGACAAGCTGATAACCGTCCACCCCTCCAGGCAGCATTATATCGAGGACCCACAAGTCCGGCCGTTCTCTAATGACCTCTCTGGCGGAGATGCCATCCGGGAACGAACGCACGTGCCACCCCTCGTTCGCTAAATACGCAGATAATATACCGCTTAAGTGTTCTTCGTCCTCTACCAGAAATATGCGAAACATCCAATCACCTCGGTTTTCTTAAAGACTTGTGCATGTAAACAGCAAAAAGCTGTAAAGCTGGAGCGCTTATTAGGCGGCTCCAGCTTGTATAAAAACTATCAACGCGTCTTTTTCTCTATTTAGTGTCCGCGTTGTCTTCAACCAATGGGGAAACAGCTTCTAAATTCTGCTTCAGATTTTCAGTTTCTTTCACATAGTTCTCAAGAAGCTGAGGGAGAAGCTCGCGAATGGAATCGGCATCATCAGCTTCAACCGCTTTATTCAGATCGATATAGATCTGAAGCTCAGGAGGTAGCTCTCTGCTCATTATAGCATTGACTGATAGAGCAGGTAATGTGGTTACATTTCCAAGGCTCTCAAATGTTCCTTCCAACGCCTCTACTTTTAAGAGAGCCCCTTCCTTAACACTAACTGCCCCTATTGCACCAGGAACTGCGGAGACCGAGGGAAGCGTAAAGGATTCCGATTTCGATGAGAAGTGAAGGGTTGGTGCGTTTTTTGGCACGCTGTCATCCAGCTTCTTGCGGTCTTCCAAAGCATTTGCCCACTGTTCCGATAATTCCGGAGCATAGGCTGCAACTAGCAGCTTCCAATAGTTGCGCTGATGAATCGGATTAACGAGAAGCCCCGGACCAGCAGACGCATGGCCAATTACCATTGAACTGCTGATTACCGCCGGTTGAGCAGTTTCATATGTTGGAACAGTCGCCTGCCCAGTTGTATTCCCAGTCTCTTCTGCCGAAGCTGCGCTCATTCCTCCCGCACCAATCGTAAGTACTAAAGCCATCAGACCTACCTGTGCCCATTTAGCTTTTGCTTTCTTTCGAGTGTTCATATTCTTGTTCCTCTTTTCTCTTCGATTTGGGGAAGCCGAATGTTCTCTCCCCTTGCCTATTAAATTACTGCATAATTGTGGACGATCTATCGCAACAAAATGTGAAATTATGTGAAGGAGTACAACTGGTGCGCTTGTACCCCATAAACCCAGAACCCCCCAACAACCGCGACTGTGGTTGTTGGGGGGTTCTGGGTTACTCTGCTTCTGTCCGTCGTGCGATTCCGTGTAAAAGAATGTCCAGTGTACGATCGATTTCCTCTTCCTCGTCGAAGGGGAATTCCGGCATTAGAAATACATGGAAAATAATCATACCAATGAACATGCTGGCGGCGGAACGCATAATACGCCAAGGCGGGGCTTCTATAACCTGCCCCTGCTCCTGAAAATGTTTCACAACCTTCTCGATACGCTGTACCACGATGTTTGTCAACAAGCCTTTAACCTGCTCCATTAATTCCGGTTGAAAAGGTACCTCATGGAACAGGATTTTGATAAGCTTCACGTTTTTGCGAGCGAAGATCACTCTGTCTCTGGCAATAGCCCGAAAGAACTCATCGACCTGGTTGTAGGGAAGATCAAGCAGCTTGGCAAAATCGCGCATAAGAAATGGAGCTACCAGCTTGGTCGCGATCGGACCTGCGATTGACAGCAATAGATCCTTCTTTGTTTTATAGTGACGAAAAATAGTACCTTCCGCGACGCCGGCCTTCTGAGCAATTTCACTGGTTGATGTGGCAGCATAGCCTTTTTCCGAGAAGATCTCGATAGCAGCCTCCAAAATCTTAGCTTGTTTATCGGTTTTCTTCTTGTCGTCCCCGTCGGTCAACCGGATAAGGTCCTCCAGCCATTGTTCTGTATTATGTGACATAGAGGCAGTATCCCCTTTCACGTTCGAATGAATGTCCTTACAAGATTACTATATTTTCCGATGCTTGCGCAACGCGAGTACATTGGCAGCCATGAAGAGCAGGGACAACGCCAGCAATAAATATACATCAAAGGCGATGGAGCCCCAGCCTTCCCCACGGATCATAATATTGCGAAGTGCGTCAGCACCGTACTTAAGCGGAGTAATATAGGACAGCCAACTCAGCCAAGGTGACATGCTGTCGAGATCGAATAATCCTGAGAAGAACACCTGCGGGACAATAACTAACGGAATGAATTGAATCATCTGAAATTCTGTGTTCGCAAACGCAGACAGGAAGGTGCCGAAGCTAAGTGCCGTTATGGACAATAGCAGCATAATCAGGAGCACATACCAGAAGGAACCTACCATTAAACTGCCCAGCACACCAATCGTGTACCCCGCGATCAAAACCGCTTGCAGACTGGTGAATATACCGAAGCCTGCCATATAACCAACCACGATTTCCCAGCGGCGCAGCGGAGTGGCCAAGAGGCGCTCTAATGTTCCGCTAGTGCGCTCCTTCAGGAAGGAGACTCCCGCAATGAGGAAGACGAAGAAAAAGGCGAATAATCCAATCAATACCGGGCCGAAATTGTCGAAGGCAGACATGTCAGCGGATTTTTGAATGAGCATCATGACGGAGCGGTTCTTGGCGGGATCGCTGCCCTCCAGCTTCACATGCGGAAATGTGCCGTCAAGCTGGATGATCGCATCGATTTCCCGGTCGCCGAGAGCCGCCTCTGCTTCATCCGAGGTGCTGAAGGCTGTCACGATAGCATGGTTATTGCTTAAGGTTTGTGATAGGGATGCCGGGATTTGGAGAGTGCCAAGCTTCGGTTGATACGTATCGCCGTTAAATACTAAATACATGAGGGACAAGACTAATAGCGGGGCAGCGATCAATAACGCCATCGTTCGCTTGTCATGAATGAATTGGCGAACAATACGGATAATGAGGGCTCGAATTCTCATGAGTGAACCCCTCCATAGAACAGGAATGCTTCTTCTATATTGGCGCTGCCAGTTTGCTCTTTCAGCTCTTCAGGAGTTCCGACAGCGATAAGGTATCCATCTCGAACCATACCGAGTCGGTGGCATTTGTCTGCTTCATCCATGACGTGAGTAGTGATCATGATCGTTGTTCCTCTCCTGCTTAGATTCCCAAGCTCATCCCATATGGATTTGCGAAGTACAGGATCGATGCCAACGGTTGGCTCATCGAGAATGAGCACTTCCGGTTCATGGAGAAGCGCAATGGCAAGAGATAAACGGCGTTTCATGCCGCCGGAGTAAGCACCAACGGAGCGCTTCAGATGAGGTGTCAGGTTGACAAGCTCCATAACCTCCAGCATTCGTTTTTTAAGCTTTTCACCGCGTAGACCGAAGAGAGAGCCGAAAAACTCGAGATTTTCTTTGGCCGACAGCTCGGTATAAAGGGCGTCAGATTGAGCCATGTAACCGATCCGATTCATCATTGCAAGCTTTGGCATCGGCGTATCCAGCATCTCGATTCGGCCGCTTGTCGCTTCATCAATGCCAGCGATCAGTTTGACCAAAGTAGTTTTGCCGGAACCCGAAGGACCGAGTAATCCGAAAATCTCGCGTTTACTAACACTGAGGCTAATGTTGTGGAGAATCGCCTTGCCATCGAATTTGCGGATTACATCCCAGGTTTGGATGCATATGTCGTTTTCTTTCGGCATATTGTTCACTCCTTTGATAATAATGAGTGATCACTCATTATTGATGGAATTAATATACTGCTGGCATTTCCTAGTGTCAAGTGAGTAATCACTTTTTTTGGTGAACAACGGCTATTGTTGATCATTTATGCGCAGATAGGCCATTTCAGTAGGTTTCCGTCCAGTTCGATACCTAAAAAGACCCCTGGAATTTCTTCCGGAGGTCTAGTAACAACAAACTATAGGGTATTGCTGCTATCCGTAACATTGCTCATTGCTTACAGGTCCGCCATTTTAACAACAACAGGACAGTGATCGCTGCCCAATACATCGCAGTCGATCTCGGCCCCGATTAAGGAGGACTCGAGTCTTGAAGAAACAAGAAAATAATCAATACGCCACCCAACATTTCTTTCTCTTACCTTGGGCATATAAGACCACCAAGAATAAGCATCCGTTCGATCAGGGTAGAAATGCCGGAATGTATCGGTAAAGCCTGCTGCCAGCAGCTGAGTCATCTTGTCGCGCTCCTCGAGGGTGAAACCGGAATTGCCTTGATTGGATCTGGCATTCTTCAGATCAATCTCCTGGTGGGCCACATTCAAATCCCCACAAATAATGACAGGTTTAAGCGTGTCCAACTGTTGAAGGTAGCTTCGAAACCGTTCCTCCCATTCCAATCTGTAATCCAGCCTAGAAAGATCCCGTCTGGCATTGGGGGTGTATACATTCACTACATAGAAAGCCTCGAACTCAAGAGTAATAATACGTCCTTCGGGTTCATCGTCCTCTTCCAATCCATATCGAACGGAAAGCGGCTTAATTTTTGTAAAAATAGCCGTTCCGGAATATCCCTTCTTCAAGGCATGGTTCCAATAGGACATATATTCTTTGCCAAGCTCCAGGTTAATTTGTCCCTCCTGCAGCTTGGTCTCCTGAATACAGAATATATCTGCTCCGGTTTCTGCGAAGTAATCATTGAATCCTTTATTCACACAAGCTCTTAATCCATTGACGTTCCATGATACCAGCTTCATAATCGGTGTTTTCTCCTTGCTATTTACAAATAAGGTCTACACCTATTGTAACATGTTCTGGCTTAAGGGGCTGAATGGATGAAATAATGAGAGTTCGCTCGCGTAAAAAGTCGGGTTAGAGGGTGATGTTGTCTTGATCTCGCCCGCAAAATGCGTAATAATTTGACTAAACGGTCAAGAAGATAGGAGGAACAGTTATGGAATGGAATTACTATGACACGTTCATCAAAGTAGCACAGGATTGCCCGGCCGTTGCCGCTTCAGTACCGCCGGATAAGAAGGATGGCAAGACTAAAGCCGGAATCGAGTTTGAGCTGGTGTCGGCCAATCCTTATGTGTACACCCAGGAGGAGCTTCTCTATCAAGTGCATATCAGGCACAAGGAGATCTCCGAAGAACAATTGTCCGCCAAGGGCACACAAATAAGGGATGAGTTTTTTCAGAAG
>JARBUQ010000490.1 GCA_029239545.1 Paenibacillus sp. | reverse complement strand
AATATAACGCTTCATTTAACGCCTCCTGTGGGAGCGGTTGATATGGCGATATCCGAAGATGGCAGTTTCCCTTCTGAGAATTGGGTGGCAGTCTCGACAACAGCAAGCGCTACACTGATTCCCGGAAAAGCGGTAAATACAATCTATGTGAAGTTCAGAAGCGCTTCCCCTGCGCAATCATTAGGAACGTATAGTGCTTCCGTTCAACTGCAGAATCAGGTATATATTCGAACCGATGTAAATATTCAAACTCTTCGCCCCAATGATACGTTCAACTTGGAATTAAGAATGGCGAATTTCACGGCTGCGAATTCGTTCTACGCAGTCGAAGTCCATCTGAACTATTACGGCGTTTCGTTAGGCGCAGGCACAAATGAGAGCGGGATCTCCATAGAGGGGTCGATCTTTGATCCGGCGACTAGTGTTTTTACATTAAACGAGATGGTTGGCGAGGGAACTCAATTAGTGTATGTCGTTTCTAACTTTGATTCTGGCTGGAGCGGCAGCGAGAATATTTCATTAAGCGGAGATGGGCTGCTGATTAAGCTGCCGTTCCGACTTGGAGCTGATAATGGATACATTGAAATTGCTGAGGTTAGAGTGATCAATAAAGAGTACCAACGAATACTACCTGTCAATGTTGGCTTGAATATGTCATTTCCAGACGGTCGAGATTGATCTGTTCACAGATTATCGGTTGGCGTAGAGATACTTAATTCCGAACAGGGTGGTGGGCAGATACAGTGAATAACCTCCACATAGATCCGCGAGATGAATTAAAGCATTATGTGCAAAAGCATCCGCACAATAAGATGGCCTGGTATTTGTTAGGCAAGGATTATGCCGAGCATGGTGAAATGGCTAAAGCCAAATATTGTTTTATTCGAGCCGGAGAAGTATATGAGGCATATGAAGACACTCCTCTTCCAGAGATTGTAACAGGCCGTCCGCTGGACAAATCAGACAATCCTCTTCGCGAACAAGATGCCAAAGCGGCGAGTTCCTGGCGAAAGTCATGGAAATGGATGCTTGCCTGGGTGGCAATGGTCTTATTATTCGTTCAAACGGATTATGCTGTCGAGAATAACGCGAAGGATGAGCAGGAGCAGGCAGTTGCGGGCAACCAAGGAGCTTCAAACACTTCGGCAGAAACGCAAGCAACCTCTGCTCAGACGGAAGGTAACGGGAGCGGAGCCAAGATCAAGCCGCAAACAGTCGTCTATTATGCAGAGGGCAATCTCGCTTCGGTCAAGCGCCAGTCTGACCTAATAAGTCCCATTCTCTCTGAAGTGATGGATCAAGCCCCACTCGCTCTGCTGGTCCAAGCTCCACATGTAGGGAAAGATTGGATCGATTGGCAAGCAGAGCCCAAGCTGCTGTTCAGTGCAGAGCAGACCATCGAAGCGGCAAGCGCTTATAAGGTATCCGCTTATGATCGAGAGATGTGCGCATGTGAGCCTGGGGATGCCTCGGCTGTCAAGAACCAGTTCAACGAATGGAAGCACGAGGAAGAACAAAGGATGATTGCACGCTCGGCTGTTAAAGGGTATGTGTCGGTAAAGGGGAAGCCTCCTGAGACGCCCGATCAGTTGACACTGGATTATCCGAATAATTACTTGTCAGGGCTCACTCCGCTAATGAGGGCAGAAGTGCAGCAATTAATAAATGAAGCGTCCGCGAGCTCGAACACCAACTCTGCGTCAGCACAGCAGCCTTCAGGATCATTGACGCAATCGTCTGCTCCGCAAGCGATCTCTTCCACACAGCTGTTGAATGAACCGCTTGCCATAGTGATAGATAAATCGAACTATAGGTTAGCGCTGGTGAGCGGTGGAGTGATCGTCCGGTCTTATCCGGTTGGGCTTGGCGGACCACGTACACCGGAGGGAGAGTTCACGATCAGTGAGAAGGTCCGTAGTCCCAATGGCCGAGACAACGGAGAATTCGGCAGTCGGGGAATGACACTGTCAGACACCTTATTCGCCATTCATGGCACGAATCAGCCTACCAGTATTAATGCCGATCGTTCTCAAGGCTGCATTCGCATGTTGAAGGGGGATGTAGAGGAGCTATTCGATATGGTACCGATGGGGACCAAGGTTACTATAGGAAGCGGAATGTTACCGCCAGAGATACTAAGATCAGAGTCGCCGTTCAGCCTTCCAGCTCAAGGCAACGAGAAGAATCCCGGCAAGGTTTATCGTTGGTTGAACTAAAGGTATAATAAAAGGGCGTGCAGGGTTCTCTGCACGCCCTTGTTATGAATGATGTCTTATACCAGGTGAATGACTACGGATTCCAGATCAGCAGTATTGTCATCAGGACTACAATTCCCACGACGATAGAACCGGCCCAGATGATTGCCTTCTTGTTCACAGCTTCTTTCTGCCTACGCGCGGTATAACTTAGCTTCTTCTTGCTCATGGGATTCGACCTCACATCCTATTGGATTGGAAGACCAGATTGCCTTATCAGCTTAATTATAGCAAACCTGCAATGGAAATGAAAAGGGTTACATACAAACTAACGATTAGGGCAATCTATATTGCAAAACCATAAGTTGAATGAAAGCAAGATAGGTACTTTCTTTTTGACAATGAAAAGGCTAAACTGTTCGATAGAGTCTACTTAAGGAACGGAGTGTACCTATCATGCTTTACAGGAATATTGCTAAACCCTTATTATTCCGTATGGATGCCGAAAGAGCGCATCATTTAACCGTGGATGGCTTGGGACAAGCTTCCCGAATTCCCGGTATTCTTACGATGCTCAACAATATGTATGGAGTGGCGAGACATCCGGAGCTTGCTGTGGAATTGTGTGGACTAAGCTTTCACAACCCGGTTGGCTTGGCAGCCGGTCTCGACAAGAATGGAGCAGCAGTTGAAGGGTTCTCTTCTCTGGGCTTCGGGTTCATGGAAGTAGGGACAGTAACCCCGCGTCCCCAGCAGGGAAATGATAAACCCAGATTGTTCCGACTACCCCCTGACGAAGCTTTAGTCAATCGTATGGGTTTTAATAATGTCGGTACGGAAGTCATGGCTCAGCATTTGCAGAAGGTCGGCAAACATACGATTCCAGTTGCAGTTAATATCGGGAAGAACAAGGATACAGCCAATGAAGACGCGGAAGAAGACTACCGCAAATGCGTCAGAGTCCTTTATACATATGGAGATTTCTTCGTAGTAAATATCAGCTCTCCTAATACTCCAGGATTACGGAATCTTCAGCATGGGGCAGAGCTGCAGCGTCTTGTGGCTGCCGTCAAGGATGAGATGGAGCAGCAGCATCAACGATTCGGCGGAGTGCCGAAGCCTATGTTCGTCAAGATTGCTCCAGATGTCACTGAACATGAGTTGGAATATATGGTCGAGACGCTTGTGCAGGGCGGAGTATCCGGGATTATAGCGACGAATACCACGCTCTCTCGTGATGGGTTAACCCATTCTAGCGCCAAGGAAACGGGAGGTTTAAGCGGTAAACCGTTAACCACTCGTTCAACCGAAATTATTCGGGGTATTTACAGACATACACAGGGCAGGCTGCCAATCATTGGCTGCGGGGGTATTTTTTCGGCTAAAGATGCATATGACAAAATACGGGCAGGCGCTTCACTGATCGAAGTATATACCGCGCTTATTTATAAGGGACCCGGACTCATTCGCGAGTTGAACGAAGGCTTGCTTGAACTGCTCAGACTTGATGG
>JARBUQ010000489.1 GCA_029239545.1 Paenibacillus sp. | reverse complement strand
ATTAACTTCTTGGCATGCTCGACGTGCGCATTTTTCTTTTCCTGGAAAGCCTGACCAATATACATGGCCGTGGCCTCGATCAAACCCTCGAACCAATTCGTGATCTCCAGCCACCCTTCCTTCTGCAGGAATGCGGCCAGCACATTCGGTCGTTCCTCAGGCATAATGTCTCTCATGTCCAGATGCAAATCGCGAACTGTTTCGATTAATTTCATAAGCAGCAGCAGAAAAGCTTGCTGCACCTGCGGAAAAGCGAATTTGCCCGCTTGTGCCCGCATGACCCGCACCATTTCGGCGAATATGACGAGAGCCTGATCCTTCTCGCCATTCTTGAGGCAGACGATCAGCGACGCTTCCATGTCTTTCGGATAAGGCAGTGGATAGTGCGTATGCAGTCTCACATCTTCAATATATATAATATCGCTTCCCGTCGTCATTTCGCGGTATTGCAGCGCCTCTTCCGCCTCGCCGTATGCACGCGGCAGCTCGGCAACGCTAACACAGTACGTACCGATGCCGATCGTACAGTCCATATTATGCTTGGCGGCGAGGTTATCTGCAATCGCTTCAGCAGAGGCAAATACAACGGACATCTCATGATCGCCGCAATTGAGAAGCACAAGATAGACATCATCCGATAGCTCCTGCACCCAGTATGTGTGAGCTGGTTCGATGGCTTCCGAAATCGAGTCCGTGACGAGCAAATGCACAATTTTCTCCGTCTCGATGCTCTCTCCCACGCTCCCCGCGCTCTCTGCCGCGATCAGCAGCGGTACGATGCCTCGCGCCAAGAGCGTGATGCCGAGAAATTCGAATCGCTCCTCGATCTCCTTCGCGTCGAACGCATTGTTCTTAAGCAGCGAGCGAACGAACTTCTCCTGATAAGCGGGCAGACTTTCACGCAGCCGCAGCTGCAGCCGTTTCCTTGTTTCGTAGGCATCCGCAAGGCTCTCGCTGATAACCCGAAATTCTCCCTTCGGCCGTTTGCCGCTATTGCCTTGGCTTTCCCGCTGGTAGCCTTCTTTAACAACCTGCAGCAGGTGAGAGACAGGCCTGTACATGCGCCGGCTCGTCATTATGGCAAGAATAGCCGTTGCAATCGCTAAGAGGATCGATACAGTGAGGAACAAGTTGCGGATGTTCGAGACATTGCTGTATATTTCGTGCAAGCTCGTGACACTGGCGATTTTCCAACCCAGCACCTCCGATGAGCGCCACGTCACCAGCTGCCGATCCGTCATAACTTGGTGTGACTGCTCAGTTGGGGTTATGTTCTCCGGCTTGGTAATGACATCACGGACCAGCGAAATCCAATCTGCTTTAATGGCGTCACCGTCGTACAGAATCGGTTCCCCCTCGCTCGAATAAATAATCAAAGAGGATTTTCCGTTATTCTCGAGCGGGCTAATCAGATTCATATAGAACGCCTCGGCGTCCAGATTAATAACGACTGAGTATTTGGCGTCCAATGGACGGAAAACAACAGGCACGACCCGCTTCTCGCTTCCGTCCAGTTGTCTGGCATAACGCATGTTCATGATAGTCGGATAACGAAGTGTATTCGTCTGCAAGTTTTCTTGCCAACCACTATCATAGAATCGGTCGATCTCATATTGCAGAGACCCGGAGGTGAGCACGATGCCCCTCGATGGATGGATGTAATAAATGGAGTAAATGAAATCGCTTAGCTGCATCAAGGTTTCGATATTTCGCTGTACCTTGGCCTTACTTGTTATTAAATCCGTCAGCTCCTGCCTATTATCAGACATATACCAGGTATCAATTTCATCAAAATAGTTGCCCAGCGGGAACCGATCAAATTCAATAAATGTGCTGCTCGTGACGATCTGCCGGAATCCGTTGCCGATTTGGTTAACGACAATCTCCATCGCATTGATCGTTTGATTCAAGTAGCGCTCATTCGCCTGCTCAATATCCTTGTGCATTGAATTTTGAACGCTGTGATAGAAGAAGACGCCCAATATGCCAATCGGAACTAGACAAATTAACAAGGTGTAGGTGACCAATCGAAGACAAATTAACAAGGTGTAGGTGACCAATCGAATGAAGAAATGTTTGTGCTTGGTAATTGATCTCATTGTATGAAACACGCCGCATCCCCCAATTAAATTAGTAGTTATGTTAAATAAAAGCTTGTAAGCGCTACCATTATTGCGTTGCTAATCGTTCACTCTTCAAGTTTTACTTTTTAGTATACACCGAATGGCCCGGTGAACGTAATGTCGTAATCATGACTTCCATATCCCCTATCATGACTTTCAGGCTTGTTGAATGAGGCCCCTACTCCTATAACCATTTCATAATAATAAAAAAAATCAAAAACCCGCGTTATCTTGCCCTTGCCTACGCGGGTTATTTACTATTATTGTTATTTTCTTCGATATTCAAGGCTTGATCACATTATCTTAAACTTGAGCTGTTTTTCTCCAATCGGCAGCAAATTTCTCCATCCCTTGATCTGTAAGAGGATGCTTGGAGATTTGTTCAATAACCGCAAATGGAATTGTTGCAATATGCGCGCCTGCCATCGCAACGCGAGTCACGTGATCCGGATGACGGACAGATGCAGCGATAATCTGTGCATCCAGGTTATGAATACGGAACAATTCAGCGACCTTTACGATCAATTGGACACCATCTTCCGATATATCATCCAAGCGTCCAAGAAACGGAGAGACATAGGTAGCACCTGCACGAGCGGCCAAGAGTGCTTGGTTCACAGTGAAAATCAACGTTACATTTGTTTTCACGCCTTTTTTAGTCAGGTAACGGCAAGCCTCCAAACCTTCCAGTGTCATTGGAAGCTTGATCGTGATGTTTTTATCGTTATTATTGATTTTGATCAGTTCATTCGCTTGCGCAATCATTTCTTCGGCTGTAACCGCGTCTGGTGTTACTTCAGCAGAAACGGATTCAACCTCAGGTACTTCCCGCAAAATCTCCGCAATACGATCTTCAAATTTCACGCCTTCTTTGGCAACCAAAGATGGATTCGTCGTAACACCGGATAAGACGCCTACTTTATACGCTTTTTTAATATCTACCAAATTTGCAGAATCGATAAAAAATTTCATAGTTAACAGCCTCCGTTTTTTTAATCGTTATTTTATTGTTGCTTCAATAGTTCTTTTGTCAGGCGAACCACATTATCCACAGAGAAACCAAAGTACTCCATGACTTCTGTACCGGGTCCCGAAGCACCGAATGTATCGATCGACAATACTTTTCCACCTTGTCCCGTGTAACGCTCCCAGCCTAACGAAATACCGGCTTCTAAGGCTACCCGCTTCGAGATGGAAGACGGAAGAACACTCTGCTTGTAGGCTTCAGACTGACGATCGAACAATTCTCGGCTCGGCATAGCAACCACGCGTACAGAGATGTTATCCCGCTCCAGCTCCGCTTTGGCACTCACGGCCAGAGAAACCTCGGATCCGGTTCCGATCAGGATGACATCCGGCTGATTGTTGGTTTCCGTCAGGACATAAGCTCCTTGAGCTACCCCTTCAACATTTGCCCTGGTCGCCTCATATACAGGCAGATTCTGCCTGCTCAACACGAGGGCTATCGGACCTTCTTTTTGCTGCAGGGCGTACGCCCATGCGCTTGCCGTTTCATTGGCATCGGTCGGTCGAATAACCGTAAGTCCAGGAATGGTGCGCAGCGCAGCCAGATGCTCAACGGGCTCATGCGTAGGTCCATCTTCCCCGACGGCAACAGAATCATGAGTAAATACATAAATCACAGGCAGCTTTTGCAGCGCAGCCAAGCGAATAGACGGGCGTAAATAATCGCTGAATACGAAGAAGGTGCTCACGAATGATTTGACGCCTCCATGCAGAGCCATGCCATTGCCGGCTGCTCCCATAGCATGCTCACGGACGCCAAAGTAAATATTGCGTCCCGAGTAAGACTCAACGGCGAACGTTTGCTCCCCTCTGATATCCGTCATCGTCGAATGCGATAAATCCGCACTTCCTCCAAAAATAGCTGGAACGATTTTCACAAAGTGATTGATCGCTTCACCGCTCGCTACTCGAGTTGAAATCGTTTTGGAAACATCAAACGTAAGAATGTCTGCGGCATCAAGCAACACAGAACCGTCGATGGCTTGCTCGAGCTCCTTGCCTTGCAAAGGATACTGCGCCTTATAGGAAGCGAGCAATTGGTTCCATTCTTCCTCTTTGGCTTCACCCTTATGTTTAAGCTGCTCGAAATGCGCTTTGACTTCTTCCGGAACAGTGAACTCTTCCTGATGCTTCCAGCCGTAAACTTCCTTGGTTGCCTTCGCCTCTTCTTTGCCGAGTGGAACGCCATGTGCTTTATTCGTTCCTGCTACCTTGCTGCCGTATCCGATAATCGTCCGAATTTCGATAAGCGTTGGCTGCGAATTATTTTGCTTGGCTGCTGCAATTGCCTCGACAATTCGTGAAACGTCATTGCCGTCTTCCACCCGTAAATATTCCCAATTAGCTGATTCCGCTCTTTTTTGAATATTTTCCCCGAAGGAAAGGTTGAGCGCTCCATCCAAAGAGATGTCATTGGAATCATACAATACGATTAATTTGCCCAGCTTCATGTGACCTGCCATAGACATCGCCTCGTAAGAGATTCCCTCCATTAAACAGCCGTCTCCGACAAGCGCATACGTATTATGATCGATAACCGGGAACCCGCTCTGATTGAATTTCGAGGCCAAATGAGCCTCGGCCATCGCCATCCCTACTGCCATTGCAATCCCTTGTCCCAAAGGTCCGGTTGTTGCATCTACGCCATCTGTGTGCCCATATTCGGGATGTCCAGGCGTTCTGCTGTTCAGCTTGCGAAACTGTCGTAGATCATCGATGGATACCTGATAGCCGGACAAATGCAGGAGGCTATATAGCAAGGCCGAACCGTGACCCGCAGACAGAACGAAACGATCGCGGTTAAACCATTTTGCATGGCCGGGATTGTGATTTAACAGCTTCGACCAAAGGGCGTATGCCATCGGCGCTGCTCCCATTGGCAGCCCCGGATGACCGGAATTGGCACTGTTTATCGCATCGATAGACAAGGTTCGGATCGTATCGATAGCTAACTGATCAATTGTTTGTGTGATAGGCATATTGTTCTCCTTCAAGTTTTTTAATTCCTTGTTCATTATGGGGATCTGAATCTGAATCCAACCACCAATGATAGCCATCCTCCGCCAATAACGCAGCGGACTCGGCAGGTCCATAAGTGCCCGCTGCATACAGATGAAGCGGAACCAGATTCTCTTCGAATGCTTCCAAGATGGGTTGAACCCATTGCCAGGACAATTCGACTTCATCCCAATGTGCAAAGAACGTGGCGTCTCCATGCAAAGCGTCGTTTATCAAACTTTCGTAAGCTTCTGGAGCATCGTCTCGACTCACATGAATATCAATCTTCTCGTTTTGCTGGGCATCACTCGTATTAAATTGCAGCGTAATGCCTTCGTTAGGTCCAATTTCAATGACCAGAAGATTAGGTTCCTTACTATCATCATTAATATGGGGAGGCAGCTTTAACAGTTCTTTGAACTCAATCACGATCCGCGTTGATTTCTCCATCGTTCTTTTACCTGTGCGGATATAAATAGGAACTCCCTGCCAGTAAAGATCATCGATCTGCAATCTTGCGGCAATAAACGTATCGTTCATCGACGTACTTGCAATACCCGGTTCAGAAGTATACCCAATTACTGGTTCTCCTTGAATAGTTCCT
>JARBUQ010000488.1 GCA_029239545.1 Paenibacillus sp. | reverse complement strand
ATACTTCGTTTGGCGCTCGGCTCGTCGTCCACAAGCAATACTTTATACACTCCGATCACTCCATGGAAGAATTATTCGAATCACAGTACCTTGCTCGTTCGATCTCATAATATACAACCCATATGGTTCTCCGAACGTTAATCGCAAGCGGCAATGGACATTCCACAATCCAATCGACTTCTCATTCAGCAAGTGATGCTCCCTCACAATTTGGGATATAGTCGTTTCTGTAAACAACGTATTGTATTTGGCCATCACTGAAGGGGAGAACCCCCTCCCACTGTCGGAGATCATAAGGATGAACTGATCTTTATCAGCAGTACCTTCTATATCAATATCTCCCGGCTTCAGAGCATAAGCTTCATAACCGTGGATAAAAGCGTTCTCAACAATCGGATGGAGGATGAGTCTTACAGTTGCTACCTGCTTCATCATTGCTTGGTTCACATTCAGCGTGACGTTTAATCGGGAATACCGCTCCTGCTGCACATCCAGGTAAGTGACTATATGACCAAATTCCTCGTACAACGTAACTACTTTTTGCGGATTGCCTACATTATATCGCAACATCCCGGCCACAGAACCAGCCATTGAACTAATCGGTTTCACACCCGCTTCAATCGCATAGGAGTTGATGACTTCAAGCACATTATACAGAAAATGCGGATTAATTTGTGACTGCATAATCAGAAGCTTCGACTCCATCTGCTTAATCTCCATCTCCTTCTCCTTGAGTTGGGAAAGATGGACCACTTCAATCAATCGCCTAAGCTCGCTAACCATTTTATTGAATGTACGATATAGGCTGTTGATCTGTATATTCTTATGACTGGGCGCCACTACCGTCAAATCGCCTTTCTCCGCCCGAATCATCAATCGCTGCAGGGTCAACAGTGATCTTGTGAGCGACAGGGAAAAACCGCCGATGATGAACAGGGCTAATCCAATAAGCAGCACCCCGAACAGGATAGTCACATTGCGCAAAGCTACAATCGGTACAATCAATTCGTTTATCGGGACTTCTGTTACTAGAAACCAGTGAGTAAAACCCGAATATGCATAGGTGATCAGCTTCCGCTCGTTCGAGGATTGATCAATAAAATGCCCGATATGATTGCTTACGATCTCTTCTGGTAAAGCCGCCTTCTTGCCCCATCTGCTTTCTTCAGAATGATACATGATATACCCTTCGGAATTCGCGATCCATACCCGATCGGTATCACCCATCTTTACTTTATCCAGTAGATTGGCAATTTTTCGGTAGTTCAAGTCGAGCACCAGCAGCCCGGTTTGTTGAAGCGTTGCAGGATCGATGATCCCCCTTGTTACAGTCAATACAGGACCGCCGATTAACCAGCTGATGCCTCTTATTTGGAGGTTTCTATTTATGCTTCCGTCTGCTTGCAGGTCCGCTTTGCCGAACCTTTGGAATACATCCAGTGAGTTGCTGTCGTAATAAGTACTAACGGCATATCCTTTCTCAGTGACGATCGATAGATTGATAACATCCAGCCGGTTGCTTAGCAAATTAAAAAACACATCGTCCAATAATTGTCTTTTGGTGATCAAAAGCTCGTACGGATCTGTCAAATCCATCTTCAAAAAAGCGCTGACCTTCGGATGGATCACCGTCGGCAGAGTCATTCTATCCAGCTCAGCGAAGTAATCGTCCAACCGGTCATTGATCTGCTCGATCATCTGCCCGCTGTAGCGGGCAGCATTCGTCTCAATAACACTTGTCGACTGCTTGTACCAATACAGCCCCGTTATGCTGAAAGGAATAAAGAAAAACGATATAACGAGCAGCAGGAGCCTCGCATTGAGCGAAAGTTCATTCAGCTTCTTCATCCGTACACCTCAGCTTAGTCCCACCGGATTTTCTTCCATTATAGAGGAAGCTATTCCTTTAATGAACCAAGCATCGCACCCTTGACGAAATATTTCTGAATAAAAGGATAGACAAGCAGGATAGGCAAGGTTGCAAAAATAATAATTCCTGCCTTCATCTGTTCAGGTGTTGTATACAATAACATTTCGGTACTGTTCATCATATCCGTCGAGCCCTGGTCAACCACCAACCCTTTTAAGACAACTTGAATGGGATAAAGTGATTTGTCCCGCAGAAAGATAAGCGGATAAAAGTAGGAGTTCCACTGCTGAACCGCTTGAAATAGACCGATTGTCGCAATGGAAGGGAGCGATAGCGGTATTGCAATGTTGTAGAACATCCTGTATTCACTGCATCCGTCCATCTGTGCGGAATCGAACAGCTCTGCAGAAATATTCTGAAAAAATGTTTTCATAATAATGACATTGAACGCACTTAGTGCACCCGGTATCATAATCGCCCACAGTGTGTTCAGCATCCCGAGATTTTTGACAATCATATAGAACGGAATGAGCGGAATGGATAAAATAAACGAAACTACAATCCCCTTTAAAATCCATTTCCTCCCTTTCATCATCGGCCTTGTGATTGAATAAGCTAACGTAGCGGTCAGGAACAGTGCGATCAAAGTGCCCACTACCGTAATGTAAACACTAACCCCGAGTGATTTCCAAATATAGGTCTGATCAAAGATCGTCCGATAAGCCTCAAGATTGAAGCCCTTGGGCCACACATACACTTCATTCTTTACAATAAAATCCGGTGAGCTGAACGAGACCGCTGCGAGATGGACAATCGGTCCAACCATCGAAAGGCTAAGCAGAACAAACATAATTCCGTTAATCGTATGAAACATCCGACCGGATGAGCGTGCATACATACTGGGTCACTCCTTGCTTAGTAAATGCTTTCCCCTGTCATCTTCTTGCTCACATGATTGAGGCTGACGATCAAGACGAAGCCGATAACCGATTTGAAAATACCGATTGCCGTCGTATAACTGAACTGAGCCCCCATCAAACCGATCCGATACACATACGTATCAATGACCTCCCCGACATCACGAACGAGCGGATTCAACAGGATGAGCACCTGCTCTAGATTGAGGTCCAATAAATGCCCGATGCGCAGCAGGAACAAGACAACAATGGCAGGTACCAGGCACGGCAGTGTAATGCTCCACATTTGTCGGAAGCGCCCTGCACCGTCAACCATTGCAGCCTCATATAGATTCGGATTGATCCCGGCGATGGCGGCCAGGTAAATAATCATCCCCCATCCAACCTCCTTCCATATTCCCGATAAGACCAAGATACTTCGGAAGTAAGACTGCTCGGTTATAAAATTGATCGGACTGATCCCAAACCAGCCTATCATCGTATTGAAAAAGCCTTTTTCGTTCAGCAGGTTGATGAAGATTCCCCCCACAATGACCCACGACAGGAAATGAGGCAAATATAACATGGACTGGATCGAACGCTTAAACCACATCCGATTGATTTCATTCAGGAATAATACAAGGATCAGTGGAGCCGGAAATCCGATCAGCACCGAGTAGAGACTTATGAGTATCGTATTGCGAAACACTTTGGCGAAATCGGCATAGGTGAACATTCGCACGAATTGATCCAAACCTACCCAACTGCTCTTGAATATTCCTCTGAACATATCATAATCCTGAAAAGCAATAATATTGCCCATCAGCGGGATATATTTAAAAATGAGAAAGTGTGCGATTCCAGGCAGTGCGCCCTTACCGTTCAAACCTACTTCTTCGTGAATTCCTTATACCATTCATTCGCCTGTTTAATGGCATCGTCGCCGCCCCGCTTTTTCCACTCCGCCACGAATTTGGTGAAGGCTGGTTCAAGCTCTTCCTTGCCAGTGATCACCTTGGCGAACATATCCAGATACAACGTTCCAGCCCTGTCTGCCAGCTCCGGGTTTTTAACAACTGCATCTAGCGGAGGCATATACTTGCTCGGAGCGACATACGCCGCCTGCGCAGCTACCTTGACCCCTTTTTGAATCAGATCCTTTGACGGACTCAAGCTGATTATTTCCGGCGACATCCGATTATCTCCAAGCGGATACAGCATCGTCTGGAACATACTCGATTGTCCCTTATCCAGGTTAGCCGGCGCATTTGCATCATACTTGATTTTGCCATTCTCAACCGTATGATTGTACCCTTCAATACCAAAGGAGAAAAACGTATTCTTCTTCGGGTCGTCGGACAGCGTCCAATCTAGAAATTGGATAATTTCCTTGGCATTCTTCGTCTTGGCGTTTAATACCCGGACTCCCCGAATTCCAGAGCTTTCCGGGATCAGTCTCGTTTCCCCTTTGGCATTCGCCGGGCCAGGCAGCACGTCCAGCTTCACGTTCTTGTTCGTAAAGTTGCTTGCGGACCAATTCGCATCAATATTTTGCACATCATGGAGCCACATCCCGACTTTGTCGGCATAAATGTCATTCCACTTATCCGCATTCGGCTTCGTGAACATGTCTTTGTACGTGTACCCTTTGTCGTAGATCATTTTCCAGAAGCTCAGAACGTCCTTCATCTTCGGATTGATCAGGTCGGGAATAATTTGACCGTTTACCTCGCTCCAAGCATTGGGATGCGCACCAAAGCCTCCGAAGAACAAAGCATTGTACTGACCTAAATTCTCATGCGTGCCAAACGGAATTTCATCATTCGGGTCGCCGTTGCCATTCACATCCTTCGTCTTAACTGCTTCGAAATAGGCCAAATAATCATCAACCGTAACAGGCGTCTTCATTCCTAACTTATCCAGCCAGTCCTGACGAATAAATACAACTTGAGTTGCATCCATTACACTTCCCATTGGAAGACCGTATATTTTTCCATTCTTGCTGAGGCGACTATCCTTCCAGATGTCTGCTGGAAACTTCTTCTTGATATTCGATCCATATTTGTCCAGCAGGTCGTTTAACTCCAGAAAAATACCATTCTCAACCGCATTGGGGTGGCTCGTATCATTGATTCCAGCCGTTTGGATTATATCTGGAAGCTCACCTGAAGCGAATCGAACAGTAAGCAGTTGTTTGTAATTATTCCCGTCTAACCATTCATGCTGGATCGTTACATCTTGTTTCGAATACTCGCTGTACAGTCTTGATAGTTCCTGCGAGTATCGATCCCCGGCTTTCGCTTCCTTGGAATAAGGCAGCGTCTGCCCATCATTAGCAAGCATGGTGATCGTGAACTTTTTCTTCGCTTCGCCATTCGCATTGTCGCTATCCGCAGACTTCTTACCGTCTGAGTCACTGCAGGCCGCAAGCAGACTAGTACTCAAAGCAGATACGAGAAGCAGTGGCAGCCATCGTTTTTGTTTCATTTTTTTGTAACCCCTTTCAATATTGATTTCAGAACCTATGTTACTCCAAAACAAACAACAATTATATGGCGTCATTCGTACTAACATGGCGTTTCATCAGATGCCGTCTGTACATCATTGACTAGAGTGATTAAGGAGATTATAGTCAACTTGAAATCGTATTCATACAGGAGGTAGATGCTGTGAAATATTTGATTATGACCGATCTTGAGGGAGCTGCGGGAGTAGATTCCTTCAGCCAAACGAGAACACAGGATACAACTATGAAGGGACCAGGCATGAAGCAGCTTGCACGGGAGGTGAACGCCTGTGTAGAAGGAATTAAGGCGGTTGATCCGGAGGCAGTCGTGGATGTCATCGATGGACATGGGACAGGAGGTTTGTTCCCGGAGGATCTTATCGGCTGTCAATATTTGCGCTGGAGCAAAGATTATCGTGATACCGTATCCCAATATACAGCATTGCTTTATGTAGGACAGCATGCAATGGCAGGTACTATTGATGCTCCCTTATGCCACACTTACTCTTCTCTTAGCGTTCAGTACTACCGTCTGAATGATGTCTATATTGGAGAATTTGCAGCATTCGCGAATTGGTGCGGGTTAAACGGGGTACCTACTATACTTCTCGCCGGAGATGATAAAGCTGCTCTCGAAGCCAAAATGTTCGTCCCGCAGATCGAAACAGCCGTGACGAAGCTGGGCAAAGGAATTGAAGCAGCCGAGCACTTGCATTCAGATGAAGCCTGTAGGATCATTAGGGAAGGCGCTGTCAGAGCTATGCAAAGACTCGGCGAAATACCTCCGCTCGCGCGGTTTCAACCTCCTTACGTCTTTGAAGCCCGCAATTATGAACCTATTGATACGGCAACATTGGCAAAAAGACCAAATGCAAGGCTGATCGATTCTCGGACCTATAGAATTGAGACATCCGACTATCGGGAGCTGCCTTTTTTCTAATTTACTGCAATTCGTCCGTCACTCTTGAGTCGCAGCACTGCCAAGCGCATTTTTAAGAGAAACCTGACTGGAAGTTCACGAGGCCACTGAAAAAGTCCCTGTTTTAGTTAAAAAGGTAAAGCCCCCTCAAAATTTGAGGAGGCTTTACCCTTTTTCTTCCTGTATAATTAAAGTATTAA
>JARBUQ010000032.1 GCA_029239545.1 Paenibacillus sp. | reverse complement strand
TCGAGCTCACAGATTGGGGCTTCGTTCAAGCAGCCGCGATCGATCAATCGGAGAAAGGGGGCATACAGCTGACAACCCAGGTATATAAGCCCAGTGTAGCGGTTACCCAAGGGGCAAAAGCAGCAAAGGGAAGCACCTTTATCGATATTGTCAGCGAAAGCAAAACCGTGAATGGAGCATCAAGAGATGCCACCAACGAGCTCGGAAGAAAGCTGCAATGGAGTCATATGCGTGTGCTGCTGATCAGCGAGGATATTGCCAAAAGCAAACCGATCGGGGACATTCTCGACTTCTTCTCACGCTTTAATGAACCTCGAGGATCCATTATCATTCTAATCACAAAGGGTCCAGCCAGCGACTTCCTAAACATTAGTCCGCTTATCGAGAATACGATAGGCCAGCAATTGAAATCAGCCGTTGAACTGGCACAAGTGCAGTCTGGCAATACTCTGGATGTCACCCTCAAGGACTTGACCATCAAATATATGGAGCCTTTTTCAACCTTCGTCATTCCTTATGTAAGTCTGCTCAAGGAAGAGGAGAAACTTCCTTCTATCTCTGGCTTCGCCATTATTAACTTCCCGGAAGGAAAAATTAGTGGTATGATTTCCGGCGTGAAAACTCCTTATGTGCTGATGCTTATGAACAAATACGAAGGAGGGTTTATCGATGTGCCCTGCGACAGCAGCAAGAATGGAGCGTCTTCCCATTATGATTCCTTCAAAATTAGCAAAGTTCATACCAAGATCAAAACCTCTATGCGAAACGACAAGCTGCTCGTTCAGTACATGGTAAACCTGGAGGGGAACATGGCGGAATTAATTTGTGCCCCTGTCGTTACGAAGGATGACATTAGGGTCTTTGTTAAACGGACGCAAGAGCAAGTTGAGAAGCGGCTTCGCGAAACTATAGTTTACAGCCAGAAGCAAAAATCCGACGTATTCGGCGTTAGCACACATCTGCATAGATGGCAAAACAGTGTGTGGAAAACCTTGAAGAACGATTGGAGGAACGAGTTCGCCCGCAGTCAATTCGAGATAGAGGTGAAGGTGAAAATGCTCAATTCCGGCATGAACAACGGCAAACCCCTCGTTAAGAATGGCAAATATAATGAGTAGCTGTCTCCCATCGCCTTCAGGAATAGCTGTCTGCCCATTTTTTTGCTAACCAACACAACCTTTCTATAGACTTTTTCAGCCTATCCGGTATACTATACTAGCTTGTAACAAATAAGCTATTTTGATCCATGAACGAAGTGGACAGTAATTCAGGAGGCTAGCGTACTTGCAGACCGATCTTACAAAACCAGAATTAGCTCCAATGCCCATCTGGAGATGCAACAACAGTGATTGCAAAGCTTGGATTCGGGAAGAATTAACATCCGAGCGTTCACCAGACTGTCCTCTGTGCAAAGGGAAAATGATCCGCAGCATTAAACATTTGCCCAAACTTGTGAATAAACACAAAGCACCCAAAAAGTAAGGCTAGGGTGCAACGCTCAGACATCAGTCGTGTTGTCGTAAAGGCTATAAACAAAGGGGATCATTAACTTTCATTAAAAGTCTTATTTTGCACCATGGCATTTCCGCCGCACACAAGGAAGGAGCCCGGAACCAGCATTTACAGCTGGCTTCCTGGCTCCTTCCTTCGTTCTTAGGCTAACTAACGATTCAACAGGCTGCCTACATAGCGCAGCAGCTCATTGGCTGATCCTGTCGTATAACCGTGTTCGTCAACCAGCCGCTTAATGACCTCGTTGATCTTTTTCAACTGATTCTCATCCGGTGTCTTCGTAGAGGTAGTGATTTTCACTATATCTTTGAGATCGGTGAACAGCTTTTTCTCAATTGCTTCCCGCAGACGCTCGTGGCTGCCATGCTCGAAGCGTTTGCCCTTGCGTGAATAAGTCGACATGCGGATCAAAATTTCTTCGCGGAACGCCTTTTTCGCATTTTCTGATACGCCAATCTGCTCTTCAATGGATCGCATAAGCCGCTCATCCGGATCCATCTCTTCGCCCGTAAGAGCGTCTTTAATTTTTTGCCAATTGCAGTAGGCCTCGATGTTGTCCAGATAATTATTGAACAAGGTCTTCGCCGACTCCTCGTACGAATAGACGAAGGCCTTCTGCACTTCTTTCTTGGCCAGCTCATCATACTCTTTGCGGGCGACTGAGATGAAGTTGAGGTATCGTTCACGCTCCTCCTTGGATATAGAAGGATGCTGATCCAATCCGTCCTTCAGTGCGCGGAGCACATCAAGCGCATTGATAAACTCCAGATTCTGGCGAATCAGTGCGCTCGATATTCTGTTGATGACATAACGCGGATCGATTCCGGTCATGCCTTCTTCGATATATTCGTTCTGCATCTCCTTAAGATCCGCATCCTTATAGCCTTCCACGGTTTCGCCGTCATACAGCCGCATCTTCTTGGTCAAGTCCATGCCCTGCTTCTTGGATTCCTTGAGACGTGTCATAACGGAGAAAATAGCAGCTGCTCGCAGGGAATGCGGCGCGATATGTATATGCTTCATGTCGCTCTGCTGAATCAGCTTGCGGTAAATTTTCTCTTCTTCCGACACCTTCAGATTATACGGGACGGGCATTACAATCATACGTGACTGGAGAGCTTCATTCTTCTTGTTGGCTATGAACGATCTGTACTCCGATTCGTTCGTATGCGCCACAATAAGCTCATCAGCAGAGATCAGCGCGAACCTTCCAGCCTTGAAGTTGCCTTCCTGGGTAAGCGATAGCAGGTTCCACAGAAACTTCTCATCACATTTGAGCATTTCCTGAAATTCCATTAATCCGCGATTCGCTTTGTTCAATTCTCCATCGAAGCGGTACGCCCGTGGATCGGACTCTGTCCCGAATTCCGTTATTGTAGAGAAGTCGATGCTTCCTGTCAAATCGGCGATATCCTGCGACTTCGGATCAGACGGGCTGAATGTACCAATACCGACCCGCTCTTCCTCGGAGAGGAAAATCCGTTCAATCATCACATCCTCGATCCTGCTGCTGTATTCGGTTCTCACCCGCATCTGGCAGGATGGGCATAAGCTGCCTTCAATCTTGACACCCAGCTCCCGTTCTACATCCCCGCGCAGCTCAGTGGGGACCAGATGAAGCGGCTCCTCATGCATCGGGCATCCCTTGATGGCATATAAGGCACCTTCAGGCGTTCTTGAATACTTTTCCATCCCGCGTTTAAGCATCGTTACTAGCGTTGACTTCCCGCCGCTCACTGGACCCATCAGGAGGAGGATCCGCTTCTTCACATCGAGGCGCCTCGCAGCGGAGTGAAAGTACTCCTCTACCAGCTTCTCCACCGTACGATCGAGTCCGAATATTTCATTCTCAAAAAATTTGTATCTTTTCTTCCCGTTTTCCTCAATTATCCCGTGCCAAGCAATCATATCGTACACGCGTGAATGCGCGGTTTTGGCTACACCGGGATTGGCTTTGACTATTTCTATATACTCGGCAAACGTTCCGCTCCACGCTGCTTGCTCCTGCTCCTGACGGTGCTCCGAAATCCTTTTAAAAATGTCCATGGTGCCCTCCTCTCGTCTGTTAACGGCTTGACACATTTCACTTATGTTGTTTTAGAGTGTATTACATCCATATGCACAGAACCCGTTGAAGTTGCCCATTATTTGCTTGAAATCCGTGCAACTTTGCAATTATGCTATAATAGACGCACATATTGTTAGGTTACATAACACTAGAAGATCGGAATCGGCGAAGGAGAGACATAGATGGCCATTCAGAGCGAAACAGAACTATATTCTCCTATCAAAAACTACTTGGAATTGCTAGGCTACGAAGTAAAGGGGGAGGTGAAGCACTGCGATCTGGTCGCGATTCGCGGGGATGAGCCCCCTATCATTGTCGAGTTGAAAAAAACGCTAAACCTGCCGCTTCTGATCCAGGGGATCGACCGTCTCCAGCAATCCGACACGGTTTATTTGGCTGTTGAATTACCAGCTACTGGCCGTGCGCCGCATCAATTGAAATGGTCAGACCTTACCCGCCTATGCCGGATGTTCGGGTTGGGGCTGATGACCGTTCGTTTCTATTCCAGACGAAAACCGAAAGTAGAGGTGCTTTGCCAGCCTGAGCCGTATACTCCAAGACGCAGCAAGGTAAAAGCCGCCAGACTGTTGTATGAATTCAAGGAGCGCACAGGAGACTACAACGTTGGAGGCAGCACACAGCGCAAGCTGATGACAGCCTATCGCGAGAAAGCGCTCCATTGCGCGTATTGGCTTCAACAGAGCGGCCCGTCAAGTCCGCGTCAGCTGCGTGAATGGACAGAGAACGCCAAGGTTCTAACGTTGCTAAGAGCTAATTATTACGGCTGGTTCGTCAGGGTCGAACGAGGAATTTACCGATTAACCGCCTCGGGTGAACAAGCGCTTGAGGAGTACAGCAGCATAGTAACCAATGTGCTAAACGCCCGTGGGCAAGTCGCGACTGCCAAAACTACTTCTGTTGTGGAGACTGAAGAGATCATGGAAGTGATCGAGACGGTTCAAACGATTGCTACTCTGGAGAGCATTTAGGTAATATTTCCGTAAGTGAGCGAATGGCTTGTTCTTCTAACAGGAGGCTGCAAGATGAGCGTAGACTTGAATGACAAACCTTATGTTTCTTTTCTCAGAACCATTCACTTTCCCGATCTGGATTCTGCCTTCAAAATATTTCAGACCCATTGGCGTATTACGAAGTCTGATTGGAAGCGTCCCCTTCATGATCATCCTATCTTCGAGTTGAATGTCGTGCTGGACGGAATGCAGGACGTGCTCGTAGGCGGAACCAGCTATGAGATGAACAAAGGGGATATTCTCATCATTCATCCAGGTATCCCCCATCATGTAACAGGTACGCGCGGCAACGAGGTAACCTACTTCGTCATGCATTTTGACGTTGAGGATTATATGTTCCGTGCCATACTCTCCATGACCCGCTGCGGACACCACGTCTACAACTCCCATGTGGAGCAGCAGATTCGCAAGCCCATCCACGACATCATAGCTCTCTTGAAAACATACGAGAACCAGGATCTCTCCTACCCCGCTCCGCGATTGAAGATGTTGTCGCATATATTCGCTCTGTTCTCCGCCCTCAGCAATGAAGAACCAGAGAAGTGGCATGCAGCGGATACTCGCGGAGGAGGATATCAGGTTGCCTATAGGATGGCGGAACAAATTGATCTGTCAATCAAATCGGGCGAAAGAGATATTTCTGCGTTTGAGCTTCGCATAGCCTTGTTAGCAGATAATCTCGGTTACAGCCCTTCCTATTGTTATCAAATGTTTCGCAAAGTGTTCGGGGTGTCCCCCAAGGGTTACATGTCCAACGCTATCTTGCACCGTGCCAGACTGGAATTGCTTAATCTGACCCAGTCCATGGATCAGATTGCCTACCGTCTTGGCTTCCAGGATGGGGCCCACTTCAGCAAGCAATTCAAACGTTGGACTGGCTGTTCTCCCACTTTATATCGCAAGCAGCAGCAGCACTTGCTAGAGTTCTAGCAATCTCTTAAAAAAATGAGGAATGATTCTACTCTATCTGGTATAAATATAGTAGTAGTATAAAATCGACTACTAGATAAGTTGAATGAAAGTTATTAGTGAACTTTCGTTCAACTTATATGAGGGCTTTTGACAATTCATATGGCGGGTGCTGACAATGGTAAAAAGCATGCTGGTTGGGTTCTTGATGATCTGGATTATGGCTGCTGCGGGAGTAGCAGGCTGTGGAAGCAAGAAGAGTGATACAATTGTAAGTTCTCCTGAACCAAGTGTGCAAAGCAGTCCGGAGGTTAAGCCTTCCATCGTACCCTCAACGGCAGCAACACCTGAACCGCGTTATATGGTGGAGCATACGTCTGACAAGAAATCAGAGCCGAATCACGATGACGCCAGTCTGAAGCACACGCCTGCTGCTACGGAGAATCCGGCTGCACCCAGTGCTCCTGTCCTGCCGACTCCAGCTCCAACACCCAAGTCCAAGGAAACCGCCAAGGTTATTCGCATTCCGGTTCTTAACTATCACAGCATTGGAATTCAACCAGGCAATAACGCTGTCCTAAGTCCCAAAAATCTGGAAGATCAGATGAATTACTTGGCTAAGGAAGGGTATACGACGCTATCTATGCGTCAATTTATCGACATATGGGAGGGCCGACTGGAAGCGCCTTCTAAATCTGTGCTTTTGACCTTCGATGATGGCTACGCAGATAATCATCAAGCGGCGCTGCCCATCCTGAAGAAACACAATTTCAAGGCCGTGCTGTTCATGTCTCCGGGCTCCGTAGGGGATGGGTGGTACGTGGATTGGACTCAGGCCAAGGAGTTGCATGAAGCAGGCTGGGACATCCAGCCACATGGGATGACTCATCCATACCTGAACAAGCTCTCGGTGGAGAAACAGAAGGCCGAGATTGAAGAAGCAGCCCGCCTCATTGAGGAGAACCTGGGGATCAGGGCCGAAATGTTCTGTTATCCGTATGGAGTATACAATAAAGATACGTTGAAGATTTTGACGGATAATCGTTATAAGATCGCCTTTACAATTGACCAAGGGGTTGCAGAGACGACTCAAAATCCACTTACCCTCAAACGACTATTCATAGGGGGATCCGATTCATTACCTACGTTCATCAATAAGCTAACGAAGAATTAACCTTCCTGCGTGGATTGGGTTTCCAGCATGCGCTGCAGCGCCTTGTTCATCCAGATTGCAGCTTGACTGCCTTCGCCCATCGCGATCGTCACCTGCTCGGCATGCACGGCTACATCACCGGCAGCCCATACATTCGTTATATTCGTCATCTTCGTTCTGGGATCAGTAACAATATGGCGGTTCTCCAGTCGCTCCACTCCCAGCTGCTCGGCTAACAAGGAGTGGACGCGATTGCCGCCGAACGCGATGAAGCCTCGTTCTCCGGCAATGATTCGTCTGGATGCGGAGAGCAGCACTCCTTCGAAACTGCCGTCATTCGTTTCCAGAATCCGTTCGATCGGTTCGGATACACAAGCAATATGCTGGCGATCCAGCTCCTTGGCTGCTTCCGGACTTATAACAGCCTGCTCATGATTCACATACACCAGCTCATCGGTCCAATGCTTGAGTACAAGTGCCATTTGAGCACCAACCTCACCCGAACCTAGCACTAAGGTCCGTTTGCCGCGAATTTCGTACCCATCGCAGTCCGGACACACATAGATCGTTTTGCCCAGGCAGCGTTCCAGTCCCTCCAGAACCGGGAACCGGTCGAGTATGCCTGTTGCCAGCAGCAGGGTACGGCCTGTATATACACGTCCGCCATCCGCCTGGCCTGTCAGTGCGAAGCCGGTTCCGGCAGCATCGAGGGGAGAGGCCTGCACAATGAGATCGTCCGCGAATCGAACGCCAACAGCTTCTGCCTGCTGTCTGCCTAATCTTCGAAGCTCCGTACCAGAGACCCCGTTAGGCCAGCCTAATATATTATGGTAGCTGCGGCATAATGTTGAGCGGCCGTAACCCGCATCAATTACCATTACGCGATGTCCGTAACGCCCTAACTGCAAAGCAGCCTGCAGACCTGCAATCCCTCCGCCTACAATTATTCCGTCTGCATCGAGGGACAAGTGCGATTTCTTCGTATCCATTTCTATATACCTCCAAGCGGCACCTTGACCTACAGGTCAAGGACTATTTGTCATTATGGTAGTGTACCCATTCTTTGCATACTCAACCATAAGCAGCCGTTACTGTTTATATCCTGAGAAGCGATAAGCCGTCTATGTGAGAGCGGCGCGAGTGGAAGCGGATACAATGATGTGAAAATTGTGATAGAAACTTCGAATGATCCTGTCATGCTCCTTCTCCGAAATTTTCTATACTTGATTTGTATCATATTTCTTAAAGGGGGATTATTCAATGAGAGGAAAATCTTCATTAGCCGCATCGCTCGGCATCCTGCTTGCCATTACGACCGCTTGTTCGAGCTCAGGCAACCCAGAACCGAGCCCGACGGCCGCGACCGGAACGCCCGCGGCGACGGCGGACGGCATGTCGAAGAAGCTGGAAATCAGTTGGGTCGGACAAGGGGCGCGAGGCAAGGTCGAGGACAACAACAAGACTCAGCAGATGCTCGAAAAGAAGTTTAACGTGAAGCTGGTCAACCGGAAGATTGACATCAACAACGCCGAACAGCGCAACCTCATGGTTGCCTCTGGCGATCTGCCGGACTACTCCTACACGCTGGACGATCCCAGCAAGCTGTACCGGGACGGCGTGACCCGCAGCATCCCTAAAGACCTGATCGTCAAGTACGCCCCGAAGTACGCCGCATTGTTGGACTCGGTGGGAACCGGCTTTAAGGTCAATCAAGTGCCAGGCAAGCAAGGGGAATTTTTCGCGCTCACCGGTTACGTCGATACGACGGTGAATCAGTTCTGGGGGCAGGCATATCGGCTCGATTGGATGGAAAAGCTCGGCATCAAGCCCAAAGGCACCGTGAAACAGCTCGGTACGGCGAACGGGTTGGAGCGGGTTTACTACACCGCCGAGGCGTTCACGATTGAGGAAGAAACGAAGATGTATGAAGCGTTCGTCAATCAGGACCCTGATGGCAACGGCAAAAAGGATACGTACGGACCGGTACTAGACTATGAGGCGCCGTCCAACACCCAAGCCACGCTCGCAGGAGCGTTCGGCATCGGTTGGGGACAGTTCCAGGAAGAGAACGGCAAGCTGGTCAACTATGCGATCAGCAGCAACTATAAGGATTATCTGAAGCTTATGGCCGACTGGTACAAGAAAGGCATTATCGATCCCGAGTTCACCACACTCAATCTGACGAAGAGCTGGGAGAAATATGCGACCGGCAAATATGGAGGCGCGCAGGCTCTGCACCAATCGGCAGCCTTGGTCCCTTATACGCACACCCGTCCGCCTGGCAACCTCGTGCTGAAGGATCCAAGCGTCAAAATTTTGTTCGCTCCACCGCCTATCGGCCCCAACGGCAAGCAAGGGGCACCGTCCAACGGAAACGGCGTGGACGGCTTCTCCTACTCAGCCGTCATCCGTAAGGACGTCTCGGATGAAAAGCTGATCCGCATCCTCCAGATGTTCGACTACATCAATCTGGACTTCGACGGCAACCTGCTGACCCAGTTCGGCGAAGATGGAACCGACTACTCCTGGGGAGGCACACCTAAGAAATCAGCCGTCCTCTCTAAGAAACCCGATGCGGAACGAGAAGCGGCGGGGATCTCCTACTACAATCACGTGATGCGTCCTGCTGCGCTCACGCCGATTTGGAATGACGAGTTCACGCTAAAGCTCTTTGACGCCTTCTGGGGAGTCGAAGCCGGCCGGAAGACGGTTTATGCTAATTCTAAATATGATTACTTCAACGAGACGAAATACAACGAGCTGCGCTCCAAATATACGGCCAAGCTGAAAACCATTACCGATGAGTACATGTTCAAGGCGATTACCGGGGAGCTGAATATTGACTCTACTTGGGACAATTACGTGAAAAATTACTTGAGCAACGGCGGCAGCGAGATTACTGCCGAGCTGGATAAAGCACCCAAAGTCGCTGATCTGCGCAATAAATAACGGCGGCAGCAAGCGGGCGATTGGTCCGGAGAGGCCAATCGCCCGCGTTTCATGAAAGGAGTCTGTTATGGAACCACATTTGAAGGCGAATCCTACTTTACGGACCGCTGCTGACGGGGTCATCCTCTGGAAAAAGCTGAAGAGGATGAAGATGCTGTATTTGATGCTGCTGCTCCCGGCTGTGCACTTGGCGGTATTTCACTACGCTCCGATGTACGGCGTGCTGATTGCATTCAAGGATTACCGGGTGGGGCTTGGCATTTGGGGCAGCCCGTGGAACAATTTCGAGCATTTCCGCTACATGCTGGACGACTTCGTGTTTTTGCGAGCGCTGCGCAATACGTTCCTCATCAGCCTGCTGCGTCTGTTTTTTGGATTCACAATGCCGATTATATTCGCCTTGATGCTCAACGAGCTGCGTACTCGCTTTTTCAAACGAGCGATTCAGAGCCTGTCATATTTGCCTCACTTTCTCTCTTGGGTCATCGTCGCCAGTATGGTTGTGGAGATCGTCTCGCCCCAGCGGGGCATCTTGAATTACGTTATCACCCTGTTCGGCGGAGATCCGATCAATTTTTTGTCGAGCAAACTGTTCTTCATTCCGCTGCTCCTGATTACGGATGTTTGGAAGGAAATCGGGTGGGCTTCTATCATTTACTTGGCTTCCATAGCCTCCATCTCGCCTGAGCTGTATGAGGCGGCAGAGTCGGATGGAGCCAATCGCTATCAGAAAATGATCTATATTACGCTTCCATCGCTCATTCCCGTCATTACTATTTTGTTTCTTTTGCGGCTAGGACATATCCTATCAGGCGGCTTCGATCAAATTCTTAACTTGTACAATCCGCTAGTGTACGAAGTGGCCGATATTATCGATACGTATGTATACCGGGTCGGGCTGCTCGAGGTTCGATTCGATTATTCCGCGGCGGTCGGATTGTTCAAAAACGTTGTGGGAGTCATCCTGCTCGTCACCGTCAATCAATTCGTTCGCAAACATAGCGACTACGGAGTGTGGTAATCATGGCCCATCCTGTTCGACAACGCGGGCGGCTGCGCCCCGGCTGGTGGTTCGATACGCTGAACATCGGTTTCATGGGGGGGTTCGCCCTGATGATTCTGTACCCATTCTGGCAGGTTGTCATCCTTTCGTTTTCCACGGCTTTGGAAGCGACCTCGCTGGGTTTTCATTTCTGGCCGAAAACATGGTCCCTGGAGGCTTATAAGTTCCTGTTCTCCTACGAAGCGATTATCAGACCTTATCTGAACTCGATTCTGAGAACCGTATCGGGGACGGCCCTAGAGCTGCTCTTCACCGTTCTGGCCGCGTATCCCCTTGCCAAGAAGGAGCTTCCGTTCAGGGGTTCGACGACTACTTATTTTATTTTGCCAATGTTCTTCTCAGGAGGACTCATTCCTTCTTACTTGCTGATGAAGAGCTTGGGATTGCTGGACAATTTTCTCGTACTGATCCTGCCCGGAGCGGTGGCGATCTTCAGCATCATCATCATGCGCAATTACTTGATGTCGCTGGATGTGGCATTGGAGGAATCCGCGCTCATAGACGGGGCCGGGTATTGGACGATTCTGTTCAAGATCATATTGCCGATATCGAAGCCAGTGCTCGCTACGGTCGCCCTGTGGGGCGCAGTGAACCATTGGAATGCCTGGTTCGACGCCATGATCTATATTCGCGATCGGGATATCACGGTCATCCAGGTCATCATGAGAGAGATGCTCACCTCGGTCAGCCAGCAGTACAATGACTTGGTGCTGAACGACAATTCCCAGATGGCCGAGCTATCGCTTAGCAATGTCCGTTCCGGCATTACTTTACTGTCGATCGGACCGATTGTGTTGATCTATCCCTGGCTGCAAAAGTATTTTATCAAAGGCATAATGTTGGGTTCGTTGAAGGGGTGATTCGTTTTGTTTATTGCAACTGTAGCTAAGAGCGCTTCCGATTATACCCGCAAGAGCGAAGGCGATGTGGTGGAGCTTAAGGATGGAAGATTGCTGCTGGTCTATATGGAATTCGGGGGAGAAGGCGATGACTTCGCCAGGACGAGACTGGCGGCCCGTGAATCGTCGGACGGCGGTTTGACATGGGGAAGTCATCGCACCGTAGTGGAAACTTCGCCCGGAGATGTGAACGTCTATTCGCCCAATCTAATTCGTGCCCGGGACGGCGGGATTCTGCTCCTCTTCATGCGTCGGCATGCCATCGAGACTTTTGACAACTCGTTCTTCATCTTGAAATCGGAGGACGAGGGCTTGACCTTCCGGAACTATGCTTCATTCGTGGAGCGAGCCGATTACAGCTTGTGCAATGGAGTCGTGAAGCGATTGAGCTCCGGCCGTCTGCTGCTGCCGACCGCCGTCCCGTTCGGACAGAAGGGTGCGCAAGGTCAAGCCTTCGCGATCGCCGTCTTATTCAGCGATGACGACGGCTTGACGTGGGCGGAAGCGACCAATCGAGTCCATCTGCCTATGCGCGGAGCGATGGAGCCGCATCTGGAGGAGACGCGCGACGGGAGGGTGCTCATGGTCATGCGCAACCAGTTGGGTTCTCTGTTCCTTTCGGAATCGTCAACGGGGGGGACCTCCTGGTCCAAGCCTCAGACGACCGGGCTGAGCACGCCGGAATCTTGTCCCGAGCTGACACGCATTCCGAGCACGGGAGATCTGCTGATGATCTGGAACAACAGTGAGTACGATCCTTCTTTCGGTTCACATTATGGCAAGCGAAGTCCGCTCGCGGCCGCTATCTCCGACGACGAGGGAAGGTCGTGGAAGAGCATCCGCCATATCGAAGATGATCCAAAACGAGCCTTCTCGAATCCCGGATGCCGATTTACGGCAGCAGGTACCGCGATCGTCAACTATTGGACCTGCGAGTACAAACAGGATTGGCTGATGCAAGATGTGATCGACCTTCGCGTGGCCGTGATCGGCACCAACTGGTTCTATGGTCTTGATTTGTAGGTGGCTTCCGTTGTTGCACCTCGCGCTCATTCTGGCTGCAGACACAAAAAGGCAATTCCTTTAATAGGGATTGCCTTTGGTCGTGTGCCGTTCTATTCCAGCTCTATGAGCGGTTTGCCAACAAGTCTGCGAATGTAGGCTTCGTCCGCCGAGACCGTAAACTCTAGACCAGCCTGCATGAGCTTGTTCCCACATAGTTCCGTTTCTGTGCCGCTGCTAAACGGATTGCTAATAACATACAGCATGTCCTCCCTTAAGGCTTGCGGTAAAACGGATACACGAGTGGAGCCTTCAGCGACGAACCCAAAAATAAGGGAATCATGACCATCCCTGCTTGCAAATTGAACGACTTCCGGCTGCTCGCTGCTGCGAGGCTGCGGAACCAGTGCGTAAAAATCTTCAAGAACCAGCCAGCGCCAATCCCGATACGCGTTGACCAATTGTTTACAACGGCGTGTCCATTCCGGCGACCAGCTGGCTACATCTCCATTAAACGATAAAGCTCCCAGCATACGGGAGATTACATCCACATCCTTTAATCCGCTGTCTCCCGCACCTATGAAGGGAACCATGACTGCACTATTCAACAAATGCCCAGGGAGGAATCGGCTTGCACCGCTCTGCATATAGCGGCATATATGCGGATTGGAGGCATGATCGGAAAACCAGTACGTATGAGCGTGCCGAATCGCGGCCAGATCAAGCCTTCTTCCTCCCGAAGCACAGCCCTCGATGAGCCATTCGGGGTATTTATCCATTAAAACATCCAATACGTGGTACAATCCTTCGTAATATCGAAACATTTTTTTGCCTGTAGGATCCGCATGCTGCCAGTAAGGCATCGGGCTAATGTTATAGTCCAAGCGACTCCATCTCAGTTCAAGCCGTTCAATCCATGTTCCTATCCTATCAATAACCCATTCTTGGGCAGGCTTCAAAGAAAGATCGATATGAGCGTAATCATTCAGGTACTCATTCGTTGAAAAGGGCAAGGACAGGAACCATTCGGGATGCTCCAAATAAATATCGCTGTTTTTGTGAGCTCGTTCCACTTCGAACCATAATCCGAACTTCATCCCCTTATCCTTTACGTATTTCGCCAAAGGCTCCAGACCATTCGGAAATTTCTCAGTGTCTACTCGGTTCCAATTTCCAAGCCCGCGAGGAAATCCGCCAGCAAACCACCCGGCGTCGACGACAAAATAGTCTAGTCCAAGCTCCGAGCAGCGATCGGCCTGTTTTTTCAAAAAAGTCTCATCGATGCTATTCCCCACTCCAAACCAGTGATCGTAGCTTATTGGCGGAAGAGGCCTTTTATGATGGAGGCTGGGACATATTTTATCATATACGTATTTTCGAAACGCATTGCCTCCGTTATCCAATCCCCCTTCATAAAAAACGAGATGAACCGGTGGAAGCTGCAACTCCTCATTCTGATCCAAAGCTAATTCTTTCACGATAATTTCCAGCTCATGCACATGTGTTCCGGAGACATTCACGTCCTTCGCAAACGTTTGTTTCCAGAGCCCCGACCACTCCATAGAAGCGACCACCCCGCTCTGCCCGGCAGCAACCTGCATAATGGGAAGGTCTTTGTTGGAGGAACGTCCATCGCTTCCCGATTGTATATCATATGGAAATGTGGACACAATTCGCTCGGTATAGGCTATTGGCGGGTATTCCTTTTCGGAAGTTCCGCCGTTGCATGTACGCACGGCTACAGCAGCCTCAGTCTTCCAAACCATCCGAACAGGCATCAAGGTATTCAAGGGTAAAGGCTTGTCGCTGGTTCCTGTTAGTTTGCTCTTAATCACGATTGCCCCGTGATTCGGATAGGCTTCCAGACTCGTTTCAATTTTCAGCTTTTCGTTTTTGAACTCCAATTTGGCTTTGGTTTCATTAAATTCAAAATTAACAATCTCATCCCACGCCATCGTATAGACGAGTCCATTGATCGACAAGATATCGATTTCAAGCGTGCCACGCAAAGACCAAGGCATCCAACTATCCAACCAGTCTTTCAATTTCATTTTGATTTGCTCCATGGCCCACCCCAATCATCATTTTCGCAGCACCGGATGGATGAGCATCTCCTTCGCACATTCTCCATCTGCGCTTCTCGCTTATTCCCCTTCGCTGTCGTAAAACGAGCTGGCTCCAATAACGGCGACGCGCAAATCGATCTTATGGTTTAGTCGCCATTCCGGCGTGTACTCGCATGTCCAATAGTTGATAATTGCCCCGGCCGAAGTAAAGCGGCAGCCAGGATTCGAGTACGCTCGCCGCTCATCCCCCTCGATCGGCCGCGCCTCGCTCCACGTGCGCCCTCCGTCGCGGGAAACCGCCCACGATAGCGGGCTGCGCTTGCCATAACTCTGCGAGCTGAATGACGGGTCGTACTCGCTGTTGTTCCAGATCATCAGCAGATCTCCGGTTTCCGGGATGCGGGTCAGCTCCGGGCACGATTCCGGCGTGCGCAGCCCGCTCGTCTGAGGCTTGGACCAACTGAGTCCGCCATCGGTTGATTCGGACAAGAATAAGGAGCCAAGCTGGTTGCGCATCACGAGCACCAACCGTCCGACTGCTATCTCCTCCACGTGCGGCTCCATCGCTCCGCGCATCGGCAAATAGAGGCGATTGTCCGCTTCCTGCCACGTCAGGCCGTCGTTATCGCTGTACAGAACGGCGATCGCGAAGCTTGACGCCAGTTCACCCTCCGCGGCCGCCGGAACAGCCGTGGGCAGTAACAGGCGGCCGGATCGCAGCCGCTTGACGACTGCATTGCATAAGTTGTAAGCAGCGCGCTCCGCAAATGTGGAGTAAGGCTCGAATGTCTCCCCTTCATCCGCCGATTTCCACACATGGAACGTATTGTCGAATGCCCCAACCGAATGTCTGCGCATAAAGATCAGCAGGATCGTTCCGTCCTGTCCGCGGATCACATTCGGTGAATATACGTTCACATCGTCTGGCGACGTGAACGCGAGGGT